>CAYLOF010000105.1:0-5944 GCA_964385215.1 uncultured Thermoplasmatales archaeon | reverse complement strand
GCAGTATACCTGGATTTGTTAAAAATCAGTTTTCCTTAAGTGAAAATGATGGATACCTGCGGGTTTCTACAACTGTGGAAGGATGGATGGTAAGATCATATATCTCCAGTATTGAATCACAGAATAACGTGTATGTTTTGGATATGGATTTAGAAATTGTAGGTAGCCTGGAAGATCTGGCATCCGGAGAACAGATATACGCTACGCGATTTATTGGAGATAAATGCTATCTTGTGACCTTCGAACAGATAGATCCATTCTTTGTAATAGATTTGAGCAAACCTACCAACCCAGAAGTATTGGGTGAATTAAAAATCCCTGGGTACTCTACTTATCTGCATCCTTATGATGAAACACACATCATAGGAATTGGAAGAGATGATGAAAAGGTGAAGATATCACTCTTTGATGTGAGTGATTTAGAAAATCCAATAGAGCTTTCAAAATACGAGATTGAAAACGATGACGAAGACTGGTATTGGGCACAATCCTCTGCACTTTATGAACATAAGGCATTTCTCTTTGACAAAGAAAAAAATCTCCTGGTGATTCCCGTAGGAGATTATTCTAAGGAGTCAGCTTATGTGTTTGACATATCAGTTGAGGGTGGTATTGAGTTAAAAGGGACTGTAACACATGATTTTGAGGTAGAACCAGAAGAAGAATATGATTCATGGGGTGACTATTATTATACAGGAGATTATGGTAATTCCATAAAAAGAACTCTTTACATCGAGGATGTGCTGTACACTGTTTCAGACAATATGGTAAAGATGAATGATCTTGAGACACTTGAAGAAATCAACAGCGTAAGTCTTGAATAAACAATTCCAAATATATGGTTTTGTAAAAAGTCATATCAGTTATGGCAGAAAGGACATTACAATTACATAACTTCATGGTAACCTTTAAATTTGCATAATGAATTATTGTATTGGACGTGTAAGATAAAATGATGCAAATTTTTATCAAGAAGATGTGGACTCTTATTGTAATTACGTTGTTTGTTGGAACAGGTATTGTATATGCTGCAAATTGTAATGAAGCATTTGCTGATAGTTTTTATGATACAAAGGTGGGAATCGAATCTGCTTTTAGGGTTGCAGATGCAAAGCTCTTAGAATTAAACAGATTAGATTATTTTTCTATTGGAGATTCTATTGAACAATATAAAAATGATGACGGAAACATGTTATTTTACACATTTAATTTACAACCGCATGGATATATTGTAGTTACTGCTGATTACAATTTACCACCTGTTATTGCCTATTCCTTCACTAGCAATTGTAAGAGTGATTCTGTTGAGAATAATGTGCTCATCGAGTTACTTAAAATGGATGTAGAGCTTCGTTTGATGAATCTAGAAAATATGCCTGAGAACATATTGGAAGAGAGGAATTTATTGTGGGATGTTTTACTAAATGATAAAAATACAAATTCGATAAACATGGATTTCCAACAATGGCCTCCAGAAGGTACAACTTCAACAGAAGGGTGGGTAGAAACTAACTGGCATCAAAGTTCCCCATATAATGACTTTTGTCCAATCGATTTGGACAGTGGAAGCAGAAGTGTTGCAGGATGTCCTGCAGTTGCAATGGCTCAAATTTTAAATTATCACAAAACCATTAACAACGTGTTTTTCAATGATGGTGATGATTATTATCACAATTATGTCAACAGATTTTGGATTGATGATGATTATGAAGAATATGACTTCCCATCTTTTCCAGAATTAAATGGATATCTTGACACTCTTGCCAGCCATTATGAAAACCAAATTTCACTTACAGATGATGACAAGGCAACTCTCAATTTTGCTTGTGGGGTTGCAGCAACTCAAGTTTACACTCCAGAGGTATCTGGCACATTTGGAGTAAATCAGGCATATGATGCCTATATTAAGTTTAATTGTGCCACTGTTGAATTGTTGGATGATAACGATGTTGATTTATATGAAAAATTATCACAAAATATTAAGGATGCCTATCCTGTACACTTGGCAGTAGTCAATCCAGCATGGGATACAGGACATAATCTAGTTGTTGATGGATATAATACAGATGATTTTTATCATCTTAATTTTGGTTGGGACGGTACATACGATGGGTGGTATTTATTGCCTGATGAATTGCCTTTAAGTTTAACTGTTATTGAAGGAGTCATAGTTGATATTATGAACGATGGCACTGGTCCTGATTTGAATTGTAATGGTGCCCTTAGTTGGTCTGATGTAACGTTAGGGGGTACAGTCAATGGAAGTTTCACCGTTGAAAACATCGGCAATTTAGGATCACAACTTGACTGGGAAATTGAATCGTATCCGGGTTGGGGTACATGGGTATTCACGCCATCAAATGGAGATGATTTGTCCCCAGAAGACGAGCCAGTCACAGTAGAGGTGTCTGTTGTTTCACCAGATAAAAAAGGTAAGGAATTCAATGGAGGTATAAAAATAGTTAATAAAGAATCTGGCGGCGACTGTTGCTATATACAAGTTTCTCTTGCGACACCAAAAAACAAATCATTTAACAATCCACCTTTTCTAAGATTCCTAGAGAATCATCCATATATGTTTCCGATACTAAAGCACCTTATAGGAATATAAAAATTAGGATAGCAGGATAACATATCTCTTTTTTTATTTTTGATATAAATATTATATTGTCGGATTCCTACCGATATCATTTTATAAGGGATAATGATACCGCTCTAACAGAATAAATTCTATGAATTTAAAAAGGAGTGATTAGTCATATGTCAATTGGACCAAAGGAAGTGCACAGTACATTGGCAAAATACATGCTTACGGATGGTTTTGATTTAGTGTTAGATTTGAAAAAAAGCAAAGGATGCCAGGTATATGATTCAAAGAATGGAAAATATCTGCTTGATTGTTTCTCGTTTTTTGCTTCTGCACCCCTAGGTTGTAATCATCCTAAACTTACTACGCCAGAATTTATTAAAAAATTAGGTGAAATTGCAGTCAATAAACCCACAAATTCAGATATTTATACGACTGAGATGGCAGATTTTGTCGATAGTTTTGCTAAGAATGCCGTTCCAGATTATTTCAAACATCTATTCTTTATCAGTGGAGGTTCTCTTGCAGTGGAAAATGGTTTGAAAACAGCTTTTGATTGGAAGGTAAGAAAAAATATAAAGCAAGGTAAAAGCGAAAAACTTGGAACCAAAGTCATTCATTTTAAAGATGCTTTTCATGGTAGAACCGGTTATACTCTTCCCATGACCAATACGTTTGATCTCAATAAGACAAAATATTTCCCTGTTTTACATTGGCCTCGTGTTATAAACCCAAAGATTACTTTTCCGCTCAATAAAGAAAACCTTGAAAAAGTAGAAGAGCTGGAAAAGCAGGCGGTATATGAAATAGAGGCTGCCGTTTCTAAAAACCCTGATGATATTGCTGCTCTAATTATAGAACCGATCCAGGGCGAGGGTGGTGATAATCATTTCCGAAAAGAATTCTTTTTAGAGATTAGAAGACTATGCGATGAACACGATATGATGTTTATGGTCGACGAAATTCAGAGCGGTATGGGTCTCACTGGTAGGATGTGGGCTCATGAACATTTTGATGTTAAGCCTGATATTCTTGCCTTTGGAAAAAAGACGCAAGTCTGTGGAATAATGGTTGGAGATCGAGTGGATGAGGTTGAAGATAATGTCTATAATATTTCAAGCAGACTTAACTCTACATGGGGTGGAAATCTTGTTGACATGGTTCGGTGCCAGAAATACCTTGAAGTGATGAAAGAGGAAAATCTCATCAAAAATGCAGAAATTCAAGGAAAACGCCTTTTAGATGGTATTGAACGAACTGCCCAGAAATATCCTGATAAGCTATCAAATGCTCGCGGACTGGGGCTTATGTGTGCCTTTGATTTAAGAACCCCTGAAAAACGAGATGAACTAAAAAACAAACTATGTGCAAATGGCTTGATAGCTCTTGGATGTGGTGCGACAACTATACGATTCCGTCCACCATTGATAATTTCGGAAGAGGAAATAGATAATGCACTTGAGATACTGGATGAAACGTTAAAAACATTTTAGAAAGATTGGTAGGAAATCTTATCTTTGATGTATTGAACAGCATCCTCTATTTCTTTTCTTTTCTGCTTTGTAGTATCACGATCTCTAATTGTTACGGTGTTATCTCCTAATGTGTCATGATCAACAGTGATGCAAAATGGTGTTCCTACTTCATCCATACGTGCATAACGCCTGCCTATAGTTCCCCCACTGTCATAATAGGTGGCGATACCTGTATCTCTCAGTTTTTTATCTATTTCTTTTGCAATCTTAATAAGACGCTCGTCATTGATTAAAGGCAGTATCCCTACTTTTATTGGAGCTACTTGGGCGTTTAGTTTAAGAATCCTGTATTCCTCTCCCTTTTTCGTCATTTCGTGGTAATTTTGTTCTAGGATACAGTACAGAATCCTATCAATTCCATAGGAGGGTTCGATAACGTGGGGTACAAACTTTTCTCCGATTTGTTTCTCCTTAGTTTCTACGATGTCATAACAGTTTTTTGGTATTTCTAAAGTTTCATCATCGATTTTAACAGATATCTTTTTTGATTCCTTTACATCCATGTTTTCTAAAATTGTTTTAATTTTGCCTGCTTTGTCTTTGAATAGAGGACCTAGCATCCCCATCTTTGGTACAATCTTTTTTACTTCGACTATCTTTGGCTCATCATATTTTCTCATTGCATACATATCTGTCTTAGAAGAATCAATATGGGCACTGAGATCGTATGCGGACCTATCAGCCATACCAACGCATTCAACCCATCCGAATCTTTCGCTATATAGTTCTGCGTCCCAGCATTCTTGAGCATAATGGGCAAGTTCCTCTGGTGCATGTTTCCTGAACCTGAATTTTTTAGGATCCACGCCTGCAGACATCAGAAATTCCTGTGTGAGGTGCATATAATATGCAAGTGCTTGGTTGTTAATCGCTCCAGTTTTCACTGCTTTTTTTAAAGAAAGTTTCATTTTCTTTTCATTGTCAAAAAGATACAATTCTTTATCTTTAACACTCCCAAAATTAGGATGTGTTTTATCTTTTGGATCAAAGAAGATCTCCGCTTCGACCATATTGAATTCTCTCAGGCGAATGATTCCTTGACGGGGCGATACCTCGTTTCGATATCCCCTTCCAACTTGTATGACCCCAAATGGGAGTTTTTCCCGACTATATCTATAAAGAAGATGAAAATCCGTAAATATTCCTTGTGCCGTTTCAGGCCGTAGGAATGCATCTCTACTCTGTCCAATACCAATCTTTGTGGAAAACATTAGGTTAACTGGATATGCGTCTTTTAGAATGCTACCGCATGTTGGACATTTTACTTTGCCATTTTTTACCGCTTCTTCTACATTGGTACCTTCTTCTATAATCTCTTCTACTTTGTATGATTGCTTACATTTTTTACAATCTACGGTAAGGTCGGTAAACTCATCGACATGCCCGGAGGCTTTTAACACTTCATACAGCGTTATGGTAGGGGTGCTTATCTCAATGCAGTTGTCTTTTAACAGGTAAAAGTTTCTCCATAGATTTTCTATGTTTTGTTTGAGTCTTGAGCCTAAAGGGCCATAGTCGTAAAAACCAGCTGAGCCTCCATAGATTTCGAAGGATGGATAGATGAATCCTCTTCTCTTTGCAAGCATCATGACTTTGTCATAAACATCAAGTGGCATAAACCAATATTCTCCAGGTTATGTTTTTAACAAGAATGGGCTAGTTGGATTTAAAGTATACATGCCATTAGGTCAATATCGCTGACCATGCCAACGAGTCTATCATTGGAATCAACAATGGGTATATGGCTAATATAATTTTTAATCATGATATCTGCAACATCGCATACTGGTGTGTTTTTTGACGCCTTTTTCACATTTGTTAT
>CAYLOF010000104.1:4579-5945 GCA_964385215.1 uncultured Thermoplasmatales archaeon | reverse complement strand
GTAAAAGTAAAACAGCTAACTGCGTTCTTCTTCATTTCTGGAATTGAAGCTATGCTAAAATGTTTATGGCCGTCATAGGTAAAATATTCATAGGCTTCATCTGTAATGACCATTAAGTTGTTTTCTAAGGCAATATCTGCCAACTGACGAAGATATTTCTCAGAGAAAACAGCACCAGCAGGGTTGCTTGGAGAGCAATATAGAAGGGCCTTTGTTTTAGAAGTTACTGCATCTCTAATGGCATCAATATCCAAGGTAAATCCCTCTTCTTCGATTGTTGGAACAAGGACGGGTTTTCCTGAAGCAAGAATAACTTGGCGAATGTGGGTGGAATAGGTAGGAGACGGCAGAATGACTTCATCACCAGGATCAATTAATGCCATAATCGCTGCGGACAATCCTTCAATAGCACCGACGGTGACCAGTAGTTGAGAAACATCAGCATCTATATTGTTATCTTTTTTTAGTTTCTTGGCGATCTCTTTCCGCAATTCCGGTAGACCAGCATTTCCGGAATACCCGCCTACAAGTCCCTTCCTTATTGCAGTAACGGCTGCCTCTTTGATATGTTCTGGTGTATCGGAAGTTGGCTTGGCCCATGATAAAAATGCAACATCCTCTACTTCTTTTGATAATCTTGTCATTTCATGGATTGCAGATTTTTGTATCTGCAGGACTCTATCTGCTATTCTCCAATCTTTCTCCATTTTATTTCCTCCTTTTTACATTACATGTGGTTTCTAACATTGGCTTTCATAATTTGCCTTTCAAGGATAATATGCTCCTAGGGCTGTTTACCTCCACATATCAGGCAACGCGATAAGTCATCGGGATTGTATTCAACGTGATTTTCAGTCTCATAGACATATCTAAAATGATTTAATCATCTTCGCATCTTATTATGAAGTCAACAAATCTTATTGATCCATCTATCGTCTTAGAGCTTATAACATGTTCTATTCTGCAGGCATTTATGGTGTCATTTCAGTATTAGATCTCGTGAGTTTGCCAAGTCAACCTTTGCCTTCAAATGCACCATCCTTTCACTTTTGTGAATTCTCTAACAGTTCAATAAATTCTCTAAACATGTATTGGTACGATTGTGCTTCTGTTAATGTGTGGATATCAGTATTTTTTGATTTCGCTTCTCTTTTCACAAGTATGCATTCGAAGCAACCATAAATCCTGTGATTTTTTGACAAACACTTTTTAATAACCCATATGTTGACCATCGAGTGAGAAACATAAAATGGAAAATTCAAATCATTACATAAAGGATACAGCAAAGTATGTTTTAGATGCTGAGAAAACCATTGGTATAGAAACTTTTTTTACATCTTTTGAGGGAGTAGGTGGAAAACTTCGT
>CAYLOF010000104.1:0-4479 GCA_964385215.1 uncultured Thermoplasmatales archaeon | reverse complement strand
AAGATTTAGCTAAAATAAAAATTAAAGACGTTGAAATTAAAAATATCTATAGATCTGATCGTCCTGTCAAGATAGGAAATCTTTTGGGTAATATGTTTGAAATTTCTATAAGAAATATTGCTAATGCTAAAAAAGAGCAGTTGCAAGATGTAGTTTCCCTTATAAGCAGTACTGGTGGCTTTCCCAATTTTTATGGGGTTCAGCGTTTTGGTACGATTAGACCTATCACTCATATTGTTGGGAGATATCTTGTTAATGATGAGATAGAAAATGCAGTAATGACCTATGTTGCAAATCCGATAAAGGGGGAAGAAGATGTTACCTACAAATTGAGAAGTGAATTGGAAAAAACCCATGATTTTTCTGAGGCATTGAAATCTTATCCTAAACATCTAAATTTTGAAAAGGCCATGTTAAACAAGCTGGCGGTCGATTCAGAAGATTTTGTTGGTGCGTTAAAAGAACTGCCAAAGAATTTGCTTACCATGTTTATTTATGCATATCAGTCATATCTTTTCAATAAAATTTTGAGCAGGCGCATCCAAAAAGAACTGCCACTGAATGCTGCTTTAGTTGGAGATATCATCCTTCCTGTTAGAAAAGGTGTTATCGATGGAGAAATATCTGTAACGAAAAGAAACATCGAGAAAGTAAATAAACAGGTTTCTAAAGGTAAAGCGTTTGTAAGTGCTGTTTTATTTGGTAGTGATTCTAAATTTTCAGAAGGTGAAATGGGTGAAATAGAACATAAGATAATTGATGAAGAGAAGATCGACCCCAGAGATTTCATTATACCTGATATTCCGTATATATCGTCCTCTGGCTCAAGAAGACCGATATTATCTCCAGTTAAAGACCTTGATTTTAAGCTGACTGATGATGGGTTAAACAAGGGCAAGCTTGCCTTGATTTTAAATTTTGAGCTGCTGAAAGGATGTTATGCAACTTCGCTGCTAAGAGAATTTATGAAAGCAGATGATATCAGAAATTATTGAGTTTGACCTGATAGAAATGATTTTAACGGTCTTTTGCCATTAGGGGTCGTTACTTAGGAGAATAAATAATCAAATTTGGTGAAAAACGATGATTAAATCGCCCCCTCAGAAATACAATCCAAAAAAGATTGAAGAAAAAATACTAGACTTTTGGGTAAAAAACGATATATTCAAAAAATCCATTGAGCAGAGGAAAACAAACGATCCGTATGTCTTTTTAGAAGGTCCTCCAACTGCCAACGGCATGCCTCATCCAGGTCATGTTCTCACTAGAGTTATGAAAGATTTGATTTTAAGATATCAAGCCATGAACGGTCATTACATCCTGAGAAAAGCTGGTTGGGATACACATGGATTGCCTGTAGAAATTGAAGTTGAGAAGAAACTGGGACTGAAAGACAAAGCGGATGTTGAAAAATACGGTCTTAAAAAGTTCAATGATGAATGTAAGAAAAGTGTGTTCAAGTACGAAAATGCATGGGTGGAGATGACCAAGCGTATTGGATTTTGGGTTGATATGGATGCTCCATACATTACATTAAAAAATGATTATATTGAATCAGTCTGGTGGTCTCTCAAGCAGGCATGGGAAAAGAAATTGTTGTACCGGGGACACAAGGTTGTACCATACTGTCCTCGCTGTGGGACAGCACTTTCTGCCCATGAGGTTGCACAGGGATATAAGAATGTTGAAGAGCCGTCGATATTTATAAAGTTCAAACTTAAAAGCGAGGATGCTTATTTTCTGGCATGGACTACAACTCCATGGACCCTTATTTCAAATGTAGCACTTGCAGTTCATCCTGATAAGACGTATATAAAAATCCGGCATAATGGGCAAACGTTGATTTTAGCAGAAGAACGTGCAGCAGTATTGTTAAAGGGTCAGGAATACGAAATGCTTGATGGCTTTTCTGGAAAGGATCTCGAAAAAACTGAGTATGAGCCGTTGTTTGACTATGCTAAACCAGACAAAAAAGCATGGTATGTGGTTCTTGCTGATTTTGTAACCATGGAGGATGGAACAGGTATCGTTCATATTGCTCCTGCTTTTGGTGAAGACGATTACGATGTTGGCATGAAGTATGGATTGCCTGTTGTCCAACTTGTCAATCTTGATGGTACATTTAAGGATGAAGTGACACTCTGGAAAGGACAATTTGTAAAGGATGCAGATCCAAGTATTATTAAACATCTTGAAAAAGAGGGACATCTTGAGGGAACTAAAGAGTATGTTCATGAGTATCCGTTCTGCTGGCGATGTGATTCTCCATTGTTATACTATGCAATGGAATCTTGGTTTATTGCTATGTCAAAGGTGCAGAAAAATTTGGTGGACAATAATGATCAAATCAACTGGTATCCTCGTCATATTCAACAGGGACGTTTTGGAGATTTCATCCGTGATGTAAAAGATTGGGCTCTTTCTAGGAATCGGTATTGGGGTACGCCGCTGCCTATTTGGACATGTACTGATGAAAAATGCAAGCATCAGATATGTATTGGTAGTGTTGATGAACTAAAGGAGTTGAGCGACGATTTTCCCGATGATTATGATTTACATAAGCCGTTTGTTGATGAGTTAACTGTTCGTTGTCCAAAGTGCAATTCCAAAATGAAACGTGAAAAAGAGGTCATTGACTGTTGGTATGATTCAGGTTCTGCCTTTTTTGCCCAATGGCATTATCCTTTCGAAAATAAGGAACAGTTCGAAGAGAACTTCCCTATTGATTTTATCAGTGAGGCTCTTGATCAAACCCGTGGATGGTTTTATTCGCTTTTGGCAATTTCTACGTTTTTGTTTGAAAAACCGCCGTACAAAAATGTGTTGACCTTGGGCCTTGTTTTGGACAAAGACAATGTAAAGATGAGTAAAAGCAAACGAAATTACGTTGATCCAACCATAATCCTTGATCATGAGGGTGCTGATGCTCTTAGATGGTATCTAATATCTGCCAATGCCCCATGGAATTCCACACGTTTTTATGAAGAGGCAGTAAAAGAGACACTTGGCAAGTTTATTCTCACTCTTTGGAATTCATATAATTTCTTTACAACATATGCCTCTTTAGACAAGTTTGATCCAAAGCAGGATATGATTCCTGTAGATGATAGGCAACTTTTGGACAAATGGATATTGAGTAGATTCAATAGAACTGTTTCAGGGGTTAGAAAATATTTTGATACATTTGAGATTCACAAGGCTGCAAGAACTATTGAAAGCTTCATCATAGAAGATTTTAGTAATTGGTATTTACGCCGCTCGAGAAAACGGCTTTGGGTAGAAGAAAAAACCGATGACAAACTAGCAGGATACTCTACGATGTATGATGTGTTCTTGGGTCTTTCAAAATTGTTAGCACCATTTGTCCCATTTATTACTGATGAGATTTATCAAAATCTTCGAACTGATGATATGCCAGAGAGCATCCATCTATGTGACTATTTACAGTCTGATGAAAAACACATTGACGAAAATCTTGAAGAAGGTATGAAGCGGATAAGGGCGCTTGTGGAGGTTGGAAGGGCCCTTCGATCAAAAGTGGGAATCAAGGTAAGATATCCACTCAGCAGTGCCACAATAGTGTGCAAAAAAGAGGTAGAGGCGTTGATTAAAGATTTACTTGATTTGTTGAATGAGGAAATCAATGTTAAACACATTTCATTTGAAAGAGATACAGGCAAGTTTATGACAAAAACGGTGAAACCAAATCATTCTGAGTTAGGTCCAAAATATAAGGCAAAAGCTAAAGGAATTGTAGCTGCAATAGAAGAATTGGATGAGCATAGATTGTATGAAGATCTAACAAAGAAAGGCGAAGTGACATTAAATGTGGCGGGTGAAGAAATCAAACTTACAATAAAAGATTTTCAGATAGTTGAAACTGAAAAAGAACATATTGCAAGCACTCAGACCGAGGACATGATTCTTTTACTTGATACGAATCTTACGCCTGAACTTGAAGCAGAAGGTTTTGCAAGAGAGATTGTAAGAAGAATTCAGTCGATGAGAAAGGAACTGGATTTGGATGTGGAGCAGCGGATTTCTACGTCAGTTGGTATTCCCAAAGATAAACAACAGATGCTCAAGGATTGGGAAGATTATATCAAAGAAGAGACTCGATCCCAAGTCTTAACTTATGAAGATAAACCTACTGGAAAACTTGTGAAAACCTGGGATATTGATGAGGTTAAGGCAACAATTGGTGTTGGCACATAAAATAGGATTTTATCGTTTTTGATAATTATGGATCTATATGAGTTGATGAAGCAACGTCGGAGTACCCGGCATTTTTCTTCTAAAAAAATTCCAGAGGAGATTCTTCAGCGGGTGCTAAAAGCGGGGCAATATGCTCCATCTGGTGCAGACAAACATCCTTATGTGTATATTGTTGTGGATGATCCCGCGTCGAAAGAAGACATCAAAAAGCATTGTGAAATTGTTGATAAAAGGTTTTATGAGAATTCTGAATCCTGGTTTAAA
>CAYLOF010000103.1:0-5962 GCA_964385215.1 uncultured Thermoplasmatales archaeon | reverse complement strand
AAATGCAGCATTTAGCTTATTTTCCAATGAACTTGAAATTTTCATAGTGCATCTCCTTTTTCTAAAAACAGACCAAAATATATTTTAAAAGTCTTTTTTGTAGATAGATACGTAGTTGTATATTCAAAAGTATCTTTTTAGGAATGTTTCTTTTCTTTCAATGTTTTTTCTATTATATTTCTTAATTCTGCTTTAACAGGTTTTCTGATGTAATCGTCGCCTAAAAATTGTCCAGCGTTTTCAGCAATTTTATCTGTTCGGGCTGTAAGAAAAACTATGGGAATTTTTTCCCAGGAAGGGTTATCTTTCAACTTATCAAAAAGCTCCCATCTCAGTTTTTTTTATTATGTCTGGGCCGTCTGGCATGAAAAGATTTCTTCAACAGATAATCTAACGAGTTTTCATGATGGGAGGAAAAGGTAGCATTAGTACAGACATAGAAACCAAATTCTGCAAGTTAATTAAAAAAGTCGAAACAACGGGTATGTGGAAGAGCATGCGGTAGATACTAAATATCCCCGATGCTATTAAATCAGCGAGAAAGATAGATATCAAATATCTTCTGTCTCTTTGATCACATACCGTATCTATTTTATATATCTTATGATATTTATATTTTTGCATAATATTGTGTCAATGATGGGGATTGAATTTTTAACTTTTAGATATCGTTTATCCATTTTTCAACATAAAATCTTTGAATTTCGAATGGAGATTTCCAAAAATGTTCACCTTTTTCATTAAATAATAAGTTCTATATACTAATTCAACATAATTATATGTTAAATTTGGATGTATATGAATAAAAAAATCCCAAACATAACAGTATTCATCATTTTACTATTGACGATCTTTATGCTCCCACAGTCCGCATCACTAAATTTAGCAGAAACAGAGAATCAATCCTTCAGGTTTTTTCGGTTTAACTCTACAACACAAATAATTGTTGATGATCCCTCAGGACTGGATGATGCTCTTTTACCGTTAGAATCTTTAGAAGTTGGTATTACTGTTAAATTTAAGATAAACATACAATATCTAGCAAATTTCTTCCTAAATAATAGAGTGGGTAAATGGATTCTTTTCAGAGATGGAAAAGAGATGCCCGCTGCAACTGTCAGTCTTACAGTTGAGAATTATCCAGATTGGTGCACCGCAAAAATAAAGAACAATACAGTCAAAATAGAAGAAATCAGCGATACATTTTCTGAGACAAATACAAAACTAAACATATCTGTTGATGAAGATGCTATAGCATTTCAAAAAAGTAATATTACACTCAAAGCTACGTTTGTACCTGGCGATAAATGGGGTATAGAAAGTTCTGAAAACAAAATAGATGTTGAAATAATGACTGCATATATATCATCAATAGATGTTAACTTGACAAATTTCACAAGGAAAATACCACCAGCCAAATCAACAATCATCCCCATAGAAGTTACAAATTTAGGCAATGGCGAAACAACTGTTGGCATATCTGTTAAAAACCAACCAGATAAATGGAATATTTCACTTGATAATACCACTATGAATATCAGTATTGGTAAAACAAAGAAGATCTGGCTCAATATAACGCCGATAAAAAACTTCAAAAACGAGACCATAACGCTTAAATTCACACCAAAATCAACTTCTGATGCTAGTTTAGAAGGAGAAACTATTTCTTTTGCCATAACACTATCAAATGATGGGAGTCTTAAAAAGGAGGAAAATGATTTTGTAGGTGTTTTAATCTTAATTGCGGTGATTATTGCAATTGCAGCAATCATTTTTGTTTTTATATGGTTGAAACGGAGAACCCCGTAAAAAATCAAATTTTTTCCGTCCTATTATTAATAGATGGCTTAAGTTTTTAAATTGGAAATGTAATCTCGGCAGAGATTCAGCCAACATGGATTTTTGATAATGCAAAAAATAGAACACATCGATGAGATATTCGCGCTCCTAAAAGAGGAGCTCCATAATCATATAACTCCTGTTGTTGCTCGTGAAAAATGGGAGGAAATTGTTCATACTCCATTTACCACTTTGATTTCCTGCATTCTAAGCCTTAGAACAAAGGACGAAGTCACAGAGCAAGCATCAATCAGGCTATTAAAAAAATACAACACTCCAGAAAAACTTGTGCAACCCCTAGAAAAGCAGATACAATCTTTGATTTATCCCGTTGGATTTTATAAAACAAAGGCGAAACGGATAAAGGAAATATCAAAAACACTCATAGAAAACTATGACGGGCAAGTTCCAGAGGATTTTGAAGAGTTATTAAAATTGAAAGGAGTTGGAAGAAAAACTGCAAACATTGTGATGGTGTATGGTCATAAAAAACAAGGGTTTTTGCCTATAGATACTCATTGTCATAGAATCCCAAACCGATTGGGTTGGATCAACACAAAAACTCCTGAACAGACGGAAAAAGAACTAAAGAAAATTCTTCCAAAAAAATACTGGGATGATTTCAATCACCTGTTTGTAAAATTTGGTAAAATCATATGTGTGCCAGTTTCACCGTTTTGTAGCCGATGTCCTGTACGAAAGTACTGCAAACAAATTTCGGTAACAAAAAATAGATGATGCTTTAATTTTACGCTATGGTTTTTTTAGATATTTTTCTATTTCTTTAACGGTAATATCTTCCTTATCGTTCATCATGTCTACTATTTTGTCTCTTTCATTCCATTCGGCATAGTATTTTTTTTGCGCGTTGCTCATGGTGAATTCAACGCCCTTACTCTTTGCAAGTTCTTTCAATTGTCTTTCTGTTAATTCATCTAATAATTCTTTTTTTATGGACATTTTTTTACCTCTGAATATCTATTGGTTCTAGTGTAAATCTACTTTCTCTGCCTTGGGTAATATGGCAAGCTAAATTAAACTTTTCTATTATTCTACTGCCTCAATTTTACAGGAAAAAATTTGAAAACAAATCGATTAACTTATAAATGTGGAAGGGGATTGCCTTTTGGAAAATGAGAGGATGGGATGCAAGAGAGTAGTGATATTAATTTTTCCAAAGATGATAAGAGACCTCTTATAGTTCGGGCTCTTAGAAGAAGTAGCGTTAGAAAAAAAATTGCGGAATATCTTTTTGAGATAAGCCCTAGTGGTAGTTATACGTCTGAGATAGCATATAGTGTTAAAACTACGCCTACCAATGTGATAGGCGCTATACGAGGGATGCAATCAAGATATCGGGAGGAGGAATCTCTCATCAGCCTTAACATTGTGGAAGAGACTATCGGTGGCAAAGATATAAAACTGTACAAGCTCACAGATTTTGGAAAGGAAATAATTGAAAATCTTGAAAAGTGAAGAACAAGTACCCTATTTCTTCCAGTGCAGATGTGCTCCTTTATGGTGAACTGTAAGCAGTCTAAATATATTCTAATTGCCTAGGTGACGATTTTAACCTGCCCACTGTATGATCATACTAACGGCATTTAATTTATGATAATGCAATGGCGACAAAAGATTATGTTTTTTCATCATATGTTGAATACACTTGAGGATACTCTTGCTCGTCAGTATGGCCAGTGAAGTTGTTAACCTTTCCTTTCCCAAAGAATATTTTTGCAATATTGTATAACTCCATATTAACCGTCTTGGATTTAGAGACTGCTTCTTCAAGTGTGACCGGTACGATTCTATCTCCTTGTAATGCTACCATTTTCCCAAAATCGCCATTTTTTACTAATTGAACAGCTGCAACACCAAATCTTGTTGCAAGTACACGGTCATGAGCGGTAGGTGTACCTCCTCGTTGTACATGTCCTAAAATAGTGACCCTTGTTTCTACACTCATTCTTTTTTCAATTTCTCTTGCTAAAGAATGTCCAATTCCACCAAGTCTCACATGACCAAATTCATCTTTTTCATCGGATTGTGTCACCACCATTTCTTCTCCCCTTGGTTTTGCTCCTTCTGCCACCACAACTATACTAAATTTTTTCCCTCTTTCATGCCGCGACCTAAGATTCTTGCACACTTCTTCAATATCAAAAGCTATTTCAGGAATTAATATTTCATCGGCTCCGCCAGCAATACCTGCAACTGTAGCGATCCAACCAGCATGTCTTCCCATTACCTCCACAACAATTACTCTGTGGTGCGACTCGGCGGTTGTATGCAATCTATCTATTGCCTCGGTTACAATAGAAATCGCAGTATCAAATCCAAATGTGTAATCAGTGCCCGAAAGATCGTTATCTATTGTTTTTGGAACGCCAATTATGGGCATTCCTCTTTGATGTAGTTTTAATGCAACCCCTAATGTATCATCCCCGCCTATTGCAACAAGTGCATCGATTCCAAATCTTCTAATATTCTCTTCGACTTTCTGCACATCTTCTGGTTTTTTAAACGGATTAGTACGTGAAGTTCCAATAATGGTTCCGCCCTTTGGAAGGATGCCGGAAACAGCGTAATCTGTAAGTAATACTATTTCTCCATCTATCAGTCCTTTCCACCCATTTTTTATGCCAATAATCTCCCAGTTATACTGTATTGAAGCTCTTACAACTGCTCTTATCACAGCATTCAAACCTGGGCAATCTCCGCCTCCTGTCAAGACACCTATTTTCTTCATAAATCCACCTCTCTATAGAATTAAATGGTAAATTGCCATCTCACCGATACTAATGTTTCATTCCCTTTAAAATATTTTGCGTTATGTGGGGGTGTGGGACAGAATTAATCCGCTAGCCAATACAAATTGTGCCATACTCCAGTGAGAACGTTGGCTGTGTTAACTCTATCAGGTCTTTTTTGTCCCAGGCGCCAGCCGGTTCTTTTCTTATCCTCAGCAAATCCACTTTCTGACTGGTTTCTTTGGAAGTATTCTTTCAGAAATCCTTCTGTATCATGAACAAATCGATGAAGCATTCTCTTCCATTCCAAACTTCCCTTCACTGTCGCATTTTTCTTTGGAATTATGTAAAACGTTACTTTTCCAAGCTGTTTTTCTAAATATTTGACATAAGCCTGTTGATAATACCTATCTAATCGTAAGCTTTCAATATTGATCTTAATGCTCATCTCTTTTAACATTTTAATTGCAGAAAGAAAAGCTTCTTTCTCGCTTTTAAAACTCGAACCATAAGCGATATACATTCTCGTTTGAATATCCATCATAACAAAGGAGTATACAAAGAGAGATTTTTTCTTTTTCTTACCTTTCTTCTTCTTGTTTTGACCATCTGAAGTTTTCATCTTTTCCTTAAGCTTTTGAGCCTCGGTTGCATAATGCTTCTTTATACTGGAGACCATAGCCATTAATCATTAGCCACATCAATAACGTTGTGTCACTAGGCTCTGTGCAACGTATTTTTCTATCCTGGAAGTAAATTCCCCATGATGGTGGTAGGAAGAATTATTTCCAAGGATATTAAGGTGTCAATCGGGTTCTGTCCCTTGGAAAAAGGATGCACTCTCTAATGTTTTTAATATCAAGCAATTCCATCAAAAATCGTTCAATACCAAATCCAAAACCACCATGTGGGGGCATACCATAACGAAATCCTTTAAGATAAGATTCAAAGTCTTTTGGATCAAGATCGCAAGCGTTTATCCTTTCTTTTAGTAGCTCTACGTTGTGTATACGCTGGCCACCTGAGGCAAGTTCAACGCCTTTACATTCTAAGTCAAAACCACGTGAGTGCTTTTTTCCCTCCGGCATTGTGTAAAATGGCTTTGTTTCTATTGGGTACTTGGTGATGAAATAAAAATCATGACCTTCGTCCTTCATTATTTTTCCGAGGAGCTTTTCATCTTCACTTCCAAGATCTTCTCCCCATACTATTTTGCTGCCTTTTTCGTTCAATTTTTTGATCACCTCGTCATATGGAACACGTTTAAATGGCAAACTTGGCAAGGTAATCTCCTTGCCTAAAACACCAAACTCTTCTTTACACTCACTTGCCTTTTTCCACATATTGTATACAAGATTTTCAAGAATCTTCAT
>CAYLOF010000102.1:0-5971 GCA_964385215.1 uncultured Thermoplasmatales archaeon | reverse complement strand
GTGTTTTTAAATCAGCTTGTATATTGTACCATTGTTTAGGGATTTCATTTTCATCTAGGATTATCTTTTTCATGCGCTCTCCTCACCTATTCTGTCAAAATGAAGATAACGCGCTTTGATTTAAATATTTTGTAATAGCCACAACTTTCGTTGCAATGCAATGTTAACTTCATTTGAACCCTTAAGAATGGCATCCATGCATCATCGGTTAAGCAGAAAATGGGCAAAATACCTGCTATTTTTGCTCGTTTTTACAATATGACATTTACGATTAAAAATCCTTTCAGAATCAGTAAATTCTCCTTTCGATATTAGGTTTTTCTCACAGCCAATCTTCGATGACCTCGCGACTCATTTATCTCCCGGAAATTGCTTAGACGATGACACATGGATTTATCTCATATTCCAGTTTCATGAGATTAAATATACCACTATATCTTCAATCGTCAAATGATAAGCACATTATCATCTTTAAAATTAGTAATTCTCCGCATTTTAATTTTAGTTCGTCATTTTTTCATATTGACATTCCGACACCGTAGACTTATATATTATCATCATCAAATTGCAACATGACATATGTTGTCAATGTTAAAACAAGGAGTGGAAAAAGATGGTTGAATTGTCAGTACAAGAAGAAGCAGATGATGATCATTATGATAAGATAGCACTGAAAGAGCAAATAGAAGAGCAAAAGAAATTAATCGAAACTCTGAAAACTACAATAAAAATTTATGCTCCATATATAACGTTTCCCAACGAATAAAATTTGGACAAATGCCTCTGATTCATTATAAGCATATAGAGTGGGCATTTGATTTTTAAAAAATTCTGCGACTATAACCATATCCCCCATACGGAGAAACAGATGAAAGTTTCTTCAGGTGCCCTGCCGTCTACCTGTTTTCTCCTTTTAAAGCTCATATCTGGACTTTCACCAGCTGACTATCAGGCATGCCGATTATACCTCTTCTGAATAGAGAAATGAAGGGAGGAGGTTTTTGCCACTTAACGGACAGTTGCACAAAGCGCGCTTCGAATCAATGACTTCACTTTCGAAAAACGGAGATTTACCCACAAGTTGTTAAACGCTTAGCCTAGTAATCGAGACATTCTATCAATGCACCCTCAGCACCCCATGTTAGTGAGTAGAAAATGAATGTTGCCAATGCGGGTTTCTACAACTGCTGGCTTGCTTTGCAAAACGATAGGTTATAAATCATTGTAATAATATCCTCCTCTAAAATACTATCACAATAAGTCAAGCGGCGGAAGCAAAGGATGGATAAAGAGCTTAATAAGAAAACCCGCATAACTGATCTTAAAGGGAAACCAAAGATTGCATATTTTTCAATGGAGATAGGCATTGACGAACAAGTACCGACATATAGTGGTGGTCTTGGAGTTCTCGCAGGGGATACTATTAAATCCTGTGCTGATTTGAGTATTCCACTTGTGGGTGTTACCCTTCTTTCTGAAAATGGCTATTTTTACCAGAAAATAGATGAAAATGGATCTCAATTTGAAATGCCGATACAGTTTGATGTTGCGAATTTTCTAAAACCACTCCCGAGTCAAACAAAGATAAAAATTGATGATAGAGACGTAAACCTACGTGTTTGGTGTTACGAATACAAAGGCATAAGCGACTACATTGTTCCTGTTTTTTTCCTAGATTCAAATATTGAGGGGAATGATGTCTGGGACAGAGAGATTACAAAACATTTGTATGGCGGTGACGAGAAATATCGACTTGCTCAAGAAATAGTACTAGGTGCTGGCGGAGTTCGAATATTGCAGGCGCTTGGATATAAAACAATCGATAAATTTCATATGAATGAAGGACATGCGGCTCTTTTAACTCTTGAGCTTTATCGTCAGTTTAACGATATAGACAAAGTCCGAGAACAATGTGTTTTCACCACCCATACACCGGTAGCAGCGGGCCATGATCGGTTTGATCTATCTTTTGCAAAACCCATGATTGGCGATTTACTACCAGATTCGCTTATTAACGAGATTACTTATGAAAACAAGTTAAATATGACCCGGCTTGCATTGTTTTTTAGCCATTATGTTAACGGCGTTGCAAAGAAACATGGAGAGGTTTCGAGAACTATGTTTCCAGGGCACGCCATAGATTCTATAACAAATGGCGTTCATACTGCCACTTGGGTCTCTGAACCTTTTCAAATATTATTTGATAAACATATACCAGGTTGGCGTTCAGATCCATATAGCTTACGTTCTGCATATAGCATCGACAAGCAAGAGGTATGGGAATCACATTTAGAGGCAAAAAGAACACTTATCGATTTTGTAAACGGCCGTTATAACGTTGGTATGAACTATAACGATTTCACTATCGGATTTGCTCGTAGACAAACCGCGTATAAACGCCCCGATCTATTAATATCAGATCCAGAGAGGTTGATGGATATCGCCGAGAAAGCAGGACCTATCCAGATAATCTACGCCGGAAAAGCCCATCCAAAAGATGGCTCCGGTAGAGATTCAATAAAACACATCTACGACGTTATGAAATCAATAGAGGGCAAGGTAAAAATTGCCTACATCCACAACTACAACATGGCTATCGGCAAAATGATGACGGCTGGATCAGACATATGGTTAAACACGCCACGGCGACCACATGAAGCTTCAGGAACATCTGGCATGAAAGCAGCGCACAACGGCGTACCACAATTTAGTACTCTTGATGGCTGGTGGATTGAAGGATGCGTTGAAAATATCACAGGATGGTCAATAGGCCCTGAGAAAACAAAAGAGGATTCGTCAGATGACGAAACAGATAGAAACGACTTGTATCATAAACTGGAGACGTGGATTATACCAAAATTCTACACAGACAGGGATAATTGGACACGAACAATGAGGAGTTGCATCGCAATCAATGCATCATTTTTTAACACAAGTAGAATGGTTCAACAATACGTATTAAACGCATATTTTAGGTGACGCATATAAGGTCAAGGAACATTGGTAACATTTTTTCCATGGCAAGAATATTACGTTTTTTCGTTTAGAGCATAGGAAGAAAAAATAATTTTCAACATCAACTACATAAAACCTCGCCGGAGGCATTACAGACCGCAGATACTTATTGATTGGTTCCCAAATGGGAGTTTCTCGATCTTTCTCCAAAATTTTTAGACGGCTGAATCAGACTCTCCTATAATCAATATTTTTTGAAAGGGCATGTACTCCTGTTTTTTCTTTCGTAGAATTTAATAAGACATCTGAATTAGGAATATTCAGCCTCCTGGGAAAATCAGCATTCAAGATGAAAATGGGGATACCATCTGTTGTTTCTTCTGAGCGGATTTACTTTCTGCAGTCACAGAACGATTGGTCAAGAGGCTTGTAATGGATTCAATCAAATGAACATTCAGATTATTGAGGATATTACGATTGAGATGGTTGCCAGAAGAGATGAACTGTACGGTTTTTCACCGAAATTTATTCCAGGAGTGTTCCTAATTCAGATGTCTGTAAAATGGCCAAAATGGAGAAAGATCAAGAGTTTAGTAAAAAACCACGCAAATTTTATTATTCCATTCAAAACTTTAGTTGGTAATCATCAATTTTCAGTTTCAATGCAATACATATCACGCAAATTTTAATTCTAGAAAATGTAGATTCACTCCAATTTTTCCAATTTCAAAAAGATATTCGGCTCCAAGTTGATTTTTAAAATCCTCAATAAATGTGGCCGTTCTACTCCCAAGTTTACTACCTGTTATTCTAATGACTTGCCTAATTGCTTTGCCAAGCCTGTATGATTCAACATTGTTTATCTCAGGCATAACGCTAATAGCATCTGCACCTTCATCATATCGTGATTTGTCTATCTTAATATACTTTAAAACATCGTGTCTTTCCTCAAGTTTCTCAATTGCAGCATCTATGACAGCAACAGCAGAACCATTAGAAGTATATTTACCTAGTATATGTACAAGCGCTTCCAATGTCTTTTCAACTAGTATTTTGTGTTCTCGTTGCATCAATATAAAATTTATGTGTTTTAGATTAATACCAATTTTTTTAATCTCAGCAAGATGTTTTTCTCCAAGTTCTTCTTCAAGAGATTCTATAAACGATTTGTCGCCCGTCCAATCCAATGATTTACCTACATCATGTATATGTTTTTGAATTGCCTCAGATACAATAAGAGGAGATACTTTATTTATGCTAGATAACACGCTAATACGATGTAAACCTCCTGAAGTTGGTTCATTGCTTATTTCTACATAACTTAAAAAATCGTATTTTTTCTCTAGTTCTCTGATTGATTCAACTATTTTTTTTGTTTTTTGCGTTTCAGGAAACTTTCCATATATTATATTATTTAATGCACCTATCACAATCTCTACCATTTCAGAGTTTTTCATCTGGAATTCTTGCCTTTTATCAACAATAAATTGGAGCTGCATCCGACGTAGATCTATGTTTCTTTCTTTCAGGTTTAAACCATAAACATCGTTGAGCTCTTCTTCTACCTCCCGTATAAAAAAGAAATCTGCTTTTTTTTTAATATTTTTAACCGTCGTTTCCATAACGTCTTCAATGGCAGTGTAAAACTTGGCAGGGTCAACTAAGTTTATATCAGAAGAGACACTAACAGCATCGATTCCTCCAGAATAAAACATTTTTTCTATCTTAATATATTTTAAAAAATCATACCTTGGCATGAGTTCCTTGATTACCTCATCTAATGTTACTGTGGCAAAACCTTTAGAGGTTCTTCTGCCTATTTTATTAATGAGCGTCTGCAACACGCATCTAACAGCTTGGGAATTTTTTAAGTTGGACATTTTATTCACTTCAAAGCATTATCGATTCTTTCTTTCAAATCATCTATTTCAAATGGTTTTTCAATATAATCATTTGCTAATGGCGTTCCAAATCCTTTGCTATATTGATCGGTTCTCGCAGTTAGAAAAACTACAGATATCTCTTTCCACTTTGGGTTTTCTTTCAATTTTGTAAATACATCCCAGCCATTCATTTCTGGCATCATGATATCTAGAAGAATTAAATCAGGTACCTGACCATTTTTTAATATTTCAAAACATTCACGTCCACTATTAGCACCTATGATTTTATATTCTTCCGCGAAAGCTTCTAATCCTCTTTTGATAGCAAAAAGTATATCGGATTCATCATCCACTACCATAATAGTTCTCGCCACGTTTCTTCCCTCTCTTTATTGCATATCGCAAAGGCGTTTAATTGTTTTTTCGTTGTTTTTCACCATTTATTTTGATACTCTCTTTAAAAGGCATTCACTCGACACATCAGCTTTATGACAATGTTTTTATTGTACAAGCATATTTGCATATGCAAGTGGTGATGCAAGTGGATGGGATAAAGTCAAAGACTTTAAGGACAGTTTTAGTTATAGTTCTAATTTCCATACACAGCATTGGTCTTTTTTCTTTTAATCAAACTTGTGAAGCAGATGGCCCACCTACATTATATGTTGGGAAAGGTGAATCATATACGTCAATTCAAGATGCAATCGATAATTCTAGTTCGGGATACAGAATCGTGGTGTACAACGGAACATACTCCGAAAATCTAACTATTGCGCATAAACTTGATCTTTTTGGTGAGGATGAAACCAACACAAAAATCGTTGGAAATGGCAGTGTTAATGTAATCAAAATTCATGCCACAAACGTAAATATTAGTCACTTTACGATAGAAAATAGTGGAAGCACTAATGACAATGCAATAATTAAAGTTGAGAGTGGAAATAATTTAATTATAACAGAAAATAGAATATCAAATGGATACCACGGCATCCTCATTAACAACTCGAATGGTTATTTTATTCATGATAACGAAATAACGGATAATGGCGGTGACGGTGTTAGGCTTATTACTTCTAGTCTAAACGACAATATTAGCTATAATACAATTACTGGAAATCACAATGGTATCTACC
>CAYLOF010000101.1:0-5992 GCA_964385215.1 uncultured Thermoplasmatales archaeon | reverse complement strand
TTGGATCGGACGTTATAAAGTGGATTGAATAAATGCAATCGTGTATTTAACCGATGAAAATCCTAGTACGCTCCAAGTATTAGAAACAGTTAACCCTATCTCTCAAGACCACTTGCCAACGTTCACTTCGTTTACTACAAATCTGGTGGAATTCTTTTTTTAAAAACATTCGAAAAAAGGCAGTTGACGCAAAAAACATCGGAAACATTTTTAATATGTATGCCTTTATAAATATTAAATGAAGAAAATCGTAGCAATATTCCTAATCAGCATCCTACTCATTCCACACATAATCCATGCTGAATACTACATTCCAAATAGAGATGGAATACAAACTGAAGGCGCAATCCTTCCGTTTTCATCAACAAATCATTCAACTGAAGAAGTTATTGTAATTGCAGACAATGACCCATTTTTTGGCATAATCGGGGCAAACATAGCATGTCGATATGAAGCATCTAATCAGAGTGAATTAAAACCTTTAATTATTCAAAAAGATGGAAGACTAACAAAACGTCAGATAATTTTCTTAGAGAATTATTTAAATTCAGAAGATGAAGCAATTTTGGTTCTAGGGAAACATCTAAACACAACATATCCAACCATGGAAATTCTAGGATCTGCTAAAGAGACATCAATCGAAACTGCAAAACATGTTTTTATTCAATCTTCAACCGTAATGATAATTCCATATGGCACAGACGATGAATATCAACTAAGCCTTATTGCAAGTCCTTTAGCAAGCTATCTTAACATTCCTATTTTAATTTATGATGAAAACACAGAAGAACTACAAGAAGTCTGTAACGTTCTAAATGCAAGCAACGCATATGTAATTGGAAATGTTCAGCCAAATCTACCGAACATAAACATTACAACACTTGAAAATGAAGAGGAAATTCAAAATACTGTTTTAACTGCAATTAAAGAACATTTTGGAAAAATTAACTACATCACGATAGCAAATCCATCAGACACAATTCCCCCATACATCATTAATTCTAGCAAGACAAAAATTACTGACCACATTACAAATACCAAACTTACACTGCTAGGAAGATCCTTTGATATCAAGGGAACTGATACAAAACAATATACTATCAGTGTTCCAGATGGGATTAACAAGATTCAAATTTATGGAAATATAACAAAATCTAACAACTTTTTTGCAGATGAAGGTCCCATCGTTCCAATTGTTTATATGTATCTTTATGACTCCAAAGACAACGTTGTAGCATATTCTTCAAGTCCCGGATATGATTTTGGGAAAACATATTTAGAGACACTTACCTGCAACGCCTCAGGAAATTACAAAATTGAAATCCGAATATATAATGGAATAAAGGGTGGCTATTTCTCCCAACGAGGAATATCCATAGCCAATATTGATTTTGAAATCTCAACAACAATATCGAAACTGGAAAAACCACATACACCCATTATTCCAAAGCTCTCAATGATGGCCCCATATCTAACCTGTGCCCATGGTGGAGTTCTTTTAGCAGACTCAGATTTCGAGTTTACAAGCAACAAGTATTCTGATATAGCAAATGGGTCAGGGACTGGCCCAGCATATAACGAAAAACTCCATAATTTTACAAACTCAAAGGTAAATTATACAGTGAATCAATTGAAAGAAACGCTATCTTTAATTGGCAACAACGGATTACTTGAAGAGTATCTTGATGGCCCTGCATGGCTTGCAATTCTTGCAGATACAAACATGATTCCAATGTACTATTATAGTCCATCTCAAAAGGGAATTTACGAAAAAGGATTGCCTTCAGATAACCCTTACTCACTTGATTGGAATCTTTCAGTTGGAAGGCTTATATCATATGACGTTCAGGATGTTTCCCTACTGATCTCAAGAACATTATTCTATCAAAACATATGTAAAGAACCAGACGAAAACAAAGCATGGCACAACAAATTTAGTTTTATTTTTGGCGAAGGATATGGTGAGACCGGTGGGATCTTTCATCAAATACCCTATTCATCTGAAATTAAAAAATATGGTTTTGAGCCAAAAGTATACGGAGATTTAAGGAACAGTAGACAAATAGCTAATCTATTGGGAGTATATACCAATGCAAACTACATTGAATATTTAGGTCATGGAGATTGGTTTTGGTATACGCCATCACTTTATGGGATTGATATGTACAGCAAAGCAATCGATGTAGCACATGCAAAAGATTGGATATATGAAAAACCAAGCATCTTTCTCACATCAGCATGTTTAATGGGACGTACAGATGGAATACCACCTAACATGAACATTGGAATTACAATGTTACACGCCGGATGTAACTGTTTTGTGGGAGCCACCAGAGAAACAGGTCAAGAAGCAGGGCTCACTATCTTCGAAAACCATTTGATAGTAGATGATTTCAGCATTGGTGAAGCATTACGAGGAGAAAAAAGAGTCGACAAGGAACCACCCACTTATTACGTTAGAGTTCTTTATGGAGATCCAGCATTTAATCCATATGAACCAAATAATGGATTTAGCAACCAAGGAATACCAACTTAAAAATTTATAAATATTCTACGTCACCGCTAACAATCCTAGCGATTCCATTCACGGTATCCAAAATAAGACATCCACTATCATCAACGTCAGAAACCGTTCCCTCAATCACAGTTTTTTCACCCTTGACTCGGATTTGTTTACCAATAATTTTTGCATGGGAAAACCACAAATCTCTGATGGAACCATAATCGCCAGAAAGCAATCTACTATAATTTTCATCCAAATATTTAAGAATGGACTTAATGAGTTTTACTCTGGAAATCTTAGAACCGTTTTCTTGGATAAGTGAAATAGCGGTATTTTGCAATTTTTCATCTATTGTGTTATTAACGTTAATCCCTATGCCAACAACAGTATAATTTATACGGTCCATCTCGGCATCAAGTTCGGTCAGAACACCGCAAACCTTTTTTCCATTTAATAAAAGATCATTTGGCCATTTAATCACAGAAGATAACCCGGTCACTTCCTTGATGCCTTGGGCTATGGAAACAGAGCTCAGCATAGTAACAAGCATGCCATGATGTGGAGGGATGTGTGGATATAATATGACTGAGAGCCATAGTCCCCCTTTGGGTGACGACCATTTTCTGTCTTTTCGCCCCCTTCCGCTCGTCTGAACGTCTGCAACAACTACGGTCCCCTCAGTAACACCATCTTCTACCAACTTCTTGGCATAAATATTCGTTGAGGAAAGTGACTTGAAATAATGAATTTCTTTACCAATAATTTTAGTATCAAGCCCTGAAGTAATTTCTTCTGCAATGGGGATATCAGGTCGAGATATCAATCTATAGCCCTTATTCTTAATCGATTCGATTTCATAACCTAATGCTTTTAGAGCATTCATCTGTTTCCAAATTGCAGTTCTTGACACATCCAGATGCTCTGCTAGTTTTTCACCAGAAACAAAATCACCACTACTCAATAAATAAAGTATCTTATCTCTCATTTCTTTGCCCCTCTAAGCACTAATAAAGGAATAACAGAAACTAAAAGCCCTATTAAAACAGCATAGTCCCCATAAGGGGCAAAGTTCAACCAAAGAAGTGAGATCACGCCTCCTAAAATGAGACTCCATAGTGCTCCAGTTGACGTTACACGTGTTTTTTCCTTATAAAATCCAAAGAGAATTGGAAGAGTAAGTCCAGCGGTAAAAACGGTATATGCCAACTGCAATGTTTTCAGAATATCGCCAAGGTATAAAGCCAGTATGAGTGCCCCAGCCCCAACACAGAGAATGCCAATTCGTGAAAGATTAACATTTTTTTTACGAACAATATCCACGCTTAGTATGGTTCCTGCAGAGAGAAGGCATGAATCTGCAGACGAAAGCATTACGGAGAGAAAACCAGCTAGAACGATACCTGCAAGTATCGGTGAAAGATCAAAGACAGCTGTAGGAATAGCAAGATATGGATTTGAAAGTCCTGGATGCAAGATAAGCGCAGAAATTGCAATTACGCCAATTGCAGCTGCAAAGGCGAGTTTAAAAAATCCTGAAAGTATCGCTCCTTTTTTTGCAGTTTTTTCATCTTTTGAAGAAAGAAGTTTGGAGTAAATATCTGGACCGACAATATGTGGCATGAACATCATAAAAAATATCGAACCTGCTGCCAGAAACCCAATTTCTCCATTGACTGGAAATGCAGTAGAGGCAGATGATAATTGACCAATATTTGGTAATGCCTCCCAGAAAAGAATTGGCGCAGCAATAACACATATTCCAATAATCATGACAAGAAATTGAGCTACGTCAGTATACACAACAGCATATTGCCCCCCCAGGAGAGTATATATAATGAAACCAACAGTTATGGCAACAAGGATCATCGTAAAGTCAATAGGAAGTACCACCGAAAGTATCAAACTAGATGCCTGGATTAAAAGTGAAATCCATGCAATTTCAGTAATCATTATTAAAACAGCTGAAGCAAAGCGGACTTTGCCACCAAAGATGGACCCCGCGATATCAGGGAGAGTAACAAGCCCTGTTTTTCTTACCTTATGAGCTATAAACAATCCAAGGATGATAAGACCCAAACCACCACCAATATCATACCAGAGTGCTGGGAGCCCCTGGGCATAAATACGACCTCCGGCAACGATAGTCGCAGAGCCGCCTACAGTAGTTGCAGTTATCGTTGCTGTCAACGCAAACCATCCAAGGCTTCGATCTGCTAAAAAGAAACCCTTTGTCGTTTTTGCTTTTCTTGAACTAATTAGACCTATTAAGACAACAACAGCAAGATATGCAATTAATATTCCCAAAGTAAGCTCCGATTCCATTGTTAACCGCGAGCGGCGGCATGGTTAACTGTTTATAAATACTTTTTCCCAAAATTTATATTCAAAACAGCATTCTTACTGATTGGTACCAATGGATTATGAAACACTTACTACAGAGGTAACGGAAAACATCGCATATATTACGCTCAACAGGCCCGATCGGCTCAATTCATTTGACATTAAGCTTGGTGAAGAACTCTACCAGGTGCTCAGAAATTTAGCTCCAGACAACAGCATCAGAGCGGTAATTATCAAAGGAACCGGTAAGGGATTCTGTGGCGGCGGAGATGTGAAAGAGATGCATGCTGCAGAGAACAAACCACAATTTCTAAGGGATCTTACCATAGCAATACATAGATGTGTCATCGAAATGAGAACCATGGAAAAACCCGTAATAGCAGCAGTCAATGGAGCGGCATTCGGCGCAGGGCTCTCACTTGTAATTGCATGCGATATTATTGTAGCTGTAAGGGGGGTAAAAATGAGTACAGCATTTGTTGGAATTGGCCTTGCCCCGGGATGCGGAACGCAATTTTTCACAAAACTGGTTGGTTACCAGAGAGCATGTGAATACATCCTTACCTCAAAGATATTCTCTGCCGAAGAGGCAGAAAAACTGGGAATTGTAAACAAGGTAGTAGACGCAGAAGAATTAGATAGTGTAGTCGAGGAATTTGCATCTAAGTTTAGAAAATTGCCACCAATAGCAGTAGGTAAAGCAAAAATGCTTATCAATAAAAGTCTAGACAATGATATGACAAGCCATCTAGAACTTGAAAGTAAGACTGCATCAGTGTCAGCATCAACTGATGATTTCAATGAAGGAGTTACGGCTTTTGCTGAAAAAAGAAAACCAGTATTCAAGGGAAAATAGATTTTATCGGCAATTGATGTAAAAACTTTAGAAAGGTTTATCTTTCTGCTAACAGATAATTTATAAATAACATATTACTGGAGTTTTGCGTTTTAGCATGAACAACTATTAATCAATGGCAATCCATTCCATGCAATGGGGTGCATGGATGGAGTTACCTATAGTTCAATTTCCTTCCTATGTGGAGGAAATGAGTGATGAGTTCACTCATCTTTTTGATCAGAAACGGCAGTTTACTCATTTTAAAGAAAGAATTCCACCTGGTCTATAGCGAACGAAGTGAGCGTTGACCG
>CAYLOF010000100.1:0-6054 GCA_964385215.1 uncultured Thermoplasmatales archaeon | reverse complement strand
CATTTCTAACATTATCTTTTATTGGAAATACAAGTACTGGAATTATGATAGGCATCGTTGGAGCAATTACGTACCATTACATCAAAGATATATATGTTGCAGAAAGTAGTGAATTGGAAATTGAAAGGCAAACAACATAATTCGTGCATATGTTTTATGAAGAGTGGGAACCTATCTACAAAAGGATAGTAAGGGATTTTAATTTCAATATAGAGGATGACAAAAAAACAGCACAAGTTTTAAACAAACTTCTTGAAAACAAGAAAAATCTATGTTCTGTAAATAAATTAGAGAGCGTAATCAGTAACAAAGAGGTTGTAATTTTTGGTGCAGGGCATTCCCTAAAAAATTCGATACACAATTACAAAAAAAGATTGGAAGATAAAGTGAAAATATCTGCAGATGGTACAACAACTGCTCTTTTGGAATGCAATATGCACCCAAATATTATCGTTACTGATTTAGATGGGAGAATCCCTGATCAAATAAAGGCAAATTCAAAAGGGAGTACCACGGTCATTCATGCCCATGGGAACAATATCAACGAAATCAATAAATACACCATAAAATTCGAAGGAGCTGTGATTGGCACCACCCAAACCAACCCAAATCCTTATGATAACCTTCACAATTTTGGAGGTTTTACAGATGGAGACCGCGCAGCATATCTTGCAGTTCATTTTCATGCAAGGAAGATATATCTAGTGGGGTTCGATTTTAATGGCAAGATAGGAGAATACTCATTTGCAGAAAACAAAGACAAAAAACTGAAACTAAAGAAGTTGAAATGGTGCAAGTATCTCATAGATGAATTAAGTAAACAAAACAGCATACAACGCCTATAGGGGCATTCAAAATACTCAAGTAAAATAATTGCTTATAGAAAACGTGATTAGTTTTTTAACTTTGCAGACCGCGTTTTCGTATTTTATCAGAATATTCCCTTAGCATTTTCTCTTCTTCTGGTCTCCACTGAATTTTCTCAAGTAGCGCATAAGAGATCTCCTCCCAAATATCTCCAAGATTCCACTTAACTGATTTTGAATATGATTCGACGAATATTTTGCAAAGTTGAAACTTTTCAGAGGTAAACATAGGATCTGTAGTAAGAATTGAAGAGCACATATTGGCAATGTCCTCAACGGGTTTTCCTTTCCTGGACTCTTCAAAATCAACACCCCAAATACGGTCGGTAAGGACAAAATTTCTTAGAATTGAGTCGCCACGTATGTAATAATTATCCAATGTTTTAAAATGACTGTGGAACTTTTTAAACCATTTAGCCAGCAAAATCATAAGTCTTTTTTTCTCACTGAAGGTGGTTTTCTCATTATTTACCACATCGCAAAGGTTTTCTCCAAGAATGTAACTCATGATAAGAACATGGTTGTCTTCATCTTTTTCACATATGGTGGGCATGTTTAGAGTCGATGACCCTCCTTCAAGGAATTTGTATTCTGTTTCCATCCGTCTTTTAAATCCTGGCGCATACCATTTCAATATACGGGGTTTATCTTCCAAGATAACATATGCCACCGTGTTTTTTTTACTTTTGAAACTCTGTTGAACAGATGTTTTTTTGTATTTTTCAACGTTTTTTACAAGCTCATCTATGTTTTTCATGGTCGAAAAACCTATTGGTGTAATAAAATGGAGCTTTTAATTTTTATGCAAATTTTCAGATGTTGTAATTTTTCTTGCAGTCATATAAATGCCAATAAGAACAATTGCTCCTCCAAAAATTGTATATTTCGATGGGGTCTGATGAATCCAAGGAATGGCAAATGCAAACAGCGTAGATACAAGTGGCTCTCCAAGAAGTACCACAGACATAATAGAAGATCGGATATATTTAAGAGTCCAATTATAGAAAGTATGTCCAAATATCCCTGAAACTATTGCCATTAATAGTATTATTTGATAATCTCTCATAGGTAAATTATATACAGGTGCACTAAAAAGAATACAAATTAAAAGCAACGCCAAAGTACCAATTCCATAAACAACAAGCGCATACGATGTAACCGAGACATTTTTACGTATTTTTCTACCGCCAAGTATATAGAAACCTGCCGCTACCCCGCCAAGCAATGCCAACATATTTCCCTCTAAACTATCTAATGCAATCGAAGGAAACCCATAGTTTCCATAAACAAGTATTATAACCCCAATAACAGACAACAGGATACCAGTTGCATTTATTCTAGAGAGTTTCTCCCCAAAGAAATAATGTGATACTGGCCCAACGAGAAACGGATGCGCAGTAACAAGTATCACTGAACTTGCAATGGAGGTGAATTTCAAAGAGGTGACCCAAAGCGAAAAATGTGCAGCAAGAATCAATCCAATACCAACCATTATAACCAATGTCGTGCGTGGCAGATTCATTAATTCGCTTCTTGTCTTTTTATTCAAAATTGCAAATGGGAGAATAATCAATGTCGTGAATAATAACCGATAGAATGCTATTGAGAGTGGATGTGCACTACAGGATACTATGAAAATTGCTGCCAATGAAACAGACAGAACGGAGATGAAAAGTATAGCATACGGTTTGTTTATCATGGTATATTAATAGCATAATACGTATGTATTACTTTATGATTTTCTGACAGTCTAACAACGATATCAATTTCTGCTGAAATTCATGATAATTTGGCAATGAATCGATAGCCCGACATTGTATAGAAGTTTTGATTCGGTCATTTACTCTTTGCACCATCATGCTGAAACTCAGTAATGTAAAAGGGACAAAAAATATATCTGGTAACACAATATAACCCATGATATCATGAACAGCCCAACCGCTTTTGGCTTTTATGGCCAATCTAACACCGGTAAAACCACTTTAATTACAGAGATAATCAAGCATTTAACCGATGAAGGATTTAACGTGGCAACGGTAAAAAATACAGACAAGAATATTGGCATGGATGTTAAAGGCAAAGACACATGGAAACACAGCCAAGCCGGTTCTAAACTTGTGGTTTTGTCATCACCCACTGAAACCGATTTCGTGATTAAGTCGGAAATGAATATTGAGAAAATTCTCCTACATATCAATAATTTCCAGGATTGTGATGTTGTTCTCATAGAGGGTGCTAAAGATCCAAGCATACCAAAAATACGCTTGGGGGACAATACAGATGAACGCGAGAATACAATATTCTCATATAACGATAACTTAGATGAAATTATTGAAAAAATAAAAGGAGGAATAGTCAAGAAAAAAGACAATAAGGATAAAAAAGTATTTGTCAAAATAAATGGAAAGCATGTCCCACTTTCTGAATTTCCATCAGCGTTCATAAAAAGAACTATAATTGGTATGATGGGCTCATTGAAGGGCACGGATGATGTAAACAAAGTGGAGATATATTTTGAATCCTAGAACGTAACCCATATATTGGGGATTGAAGGGACGATGGCGATAGAATCACCCATTTGCTACACATACATAGGAAGGCGATAAAGTTATAATCGCAAAATTTCCTATAACGCCTGCACATATCTGATAAAGGAAAGTATATCTCCACTAGGAGTGGCAAAGATACAATGAAAGACGGAAATAAGAATCAAAAAAAAGAAACATCTACTTCGGCTAATCAAATCAAAAAGAGTGGTGCAAATTATAAAGATTTGAGTGAAGGATTTAGACTTATAATTGAGAATACGGCAGATATTATACTTCAGGCAACACTGACGGGTAAAATCACATACATGAGTCCGTCTTGTGAAAGAATTGCAGACTATAAACCAGAGGAAATGATCGGAAAGAGTTTTACAAAATTTGTACCGAAAAAAGAGTTGCCAAGATATTTTTCAAAGATTAAAGAAATGATATCGGGAAAGAAAATAGACAATTTTGAAACCTATGTGGTTCATAAAGATGGACATTTAATATCCGTAGAGTTCTCTGGTCAAATCGTAAAAATAAAAAACAAATCATTCGTCAATGGAGTTTTAAGAGATATCACTGAGCGAAAGAATGTGGAAAAAGAACTGCAGGAATCTGAAAGTCAATTAAAGAAATTTGTTGAGAAGTCCCCTATCGGAATATACAGAACTACTCCAGATGGGGAAATCATAATGGCAAATCCAGCATTAGTACACATGTTAGGATATTCATCTTTTGAAGAACTCAGCAAGTGGAACTTAGAAAGTACACTTTATCATCCTGCTTATCCGCGTAAACAATTCAAAAAACGCATTGAAAAGGATAAAAAAATTATCGGATTAGAATCTACGTGGACAAAAAAAGATGGCTCCACTTTGTTTATCCGTGAAAATGCATCAGTCATTTATGATGCTGACGGGGGCATATGCTGCTATGAAGGCACTGTAGAAAATTTAACAAGACAAAAAGAAATTGAAAGGTCCTTACGGAAAAGTGAGGAAAATTATAGAACACTTGTGGAGAATCAAACCGATATTGTTTTTAAAATCGGTCGCGATATGGAATTTCTATACATAAACCCTTCATATTGTAATCTATTTGGCAAAAAGGAAAAGGATTTATTGGGTAAAAAATATTTGTCCTTCATACACGAGGATGATCGCGAAAAGACGCAAAAAGCATTTGATAAAACCTGCAAATCCCCATATACGTGTTATGTAGAACATCGAGCAATGACAAAAGATGGATGGCGGTGGATCGCTTTATCCAATAAATCAATACTTGATTCGGACAATAATATAGTGGGCATTATAGGCATTGGAAGAGATATCACCAAACAAAAAAAGGCCGAGATAGAGCTTTCCCAGACCAAAGAGTTCCTTCAAAACGTGATTGATAGTGCAACAGAGTTTATACTAACATTTGATGTAAATGGTAAAATATCATTCTGGAATAAATCAGCAGAAAGAATTACTGGTTTTAAAGCACAGCAGATCATTGGGCGGCGACCAACCATGCTCGAAGTTTTTGATAAACCAAAGGAGCTAGAGGGCTATTTAAATGAAGCTTTTGAGGGGAAAATGTCTACTTTTGATGATCTACTGTTAAAAACAAAAGGCGGACGAGAAAAGCTGATAAAAACAACTAATTCAATTATGAGAAATGAAGGTAAACAACCCATTGGCATCCTTTTCATAGGTAAGGACATTTCAAGAGAAAGTGAAATTCACGGAAAGCTACTGCCAGGAACTAGCTATTTAATTATAAATGAAAACATTGAACCTGCATTAGATTTGTTCATCGATTTAACTATATCAAACTATGATGGATTGTTTATAACAAGAGATAGCCTCAACAAGATGCAAAGCATATTTCCATCAATTGATGTGGATGTTGTTGAGTTGAGTCAAGAAAATATAGAGGGAGTTGACTGTGTTTACGACCCCGACACTTTAACGGCAAAAATAGAAGAATTTTCATCAAAACATTTTCAACCAATCATATTGTTTGATAGGATTGATTACCTGCTTTCTAATTTTTCATTTGAGAAAGTTATTAAAGCCCTATACAAAATCAATGACATAATTGCACTTAACAATGCTATTTTACTGTTGCGCCTCAACCCAACCATTATAGATGAACGGCAACTGGCAATAATTGAAGAGGAGATAAAAAGGCTCCCCAGCCAAAAGATAGCGAACATTAAACTTGAAGATGAGATATATGATATCTTAGCATATATCTATGAACAGGATAAACGTAACATGCTGGCTTCCTTTCAAAAAGTTAGTCGGGAATTTTCAATATCAAAGGCTACCACTGCAAAAAGAGCAGATTCACTCAAAGAAAAGGATTTGATTTTCATAAAAAAACGCGGAAAAGCGAAAACAATGCATGTTTCTGAAAAGGGAAAAGCATTATTGAATAAAAGAAAGGCGGCATAATCCCATAATTTACCTATTTTTAACCTGTTTTAATTACATCTATAAATATGATATGATTGTTTCATGATTAAGTAGATTTGATGGACCTAACCTACAAATATAAAATTTCTAGGTAACAATGGCCTACTTTAGGCGGATTCTCGATATATGAATGGAAATAAATCAAAAGGAGTGACATATTATGGCAAAAAGTAGTAGAAAGAAAATCTTGGA
>CAYLOF010000099.1:0-6074 GCA_964385215.1 uncultured Thermoplasmatales archaeon | reverse complement strand
CCCATGTTCCTGATTGATTATACTGGAAATCATACCAGTTGATCCTAGGTTGTAGTTGTAATACGGTTACGTTTAAGGTGGTTTCGTTATGCCAATTTTCGCTTATATCTCCAGGATCAGCCCTGCTGATAATAATCAAAGGCCCAATTAAAAAGGCATTGGTAAACATGGAAACAATTAATGCCACCACCAATAACGCTGAAAATATTTTTCTTTTTCCCATCCTTTTTCTACTCCTAGGAATTATGTTTCTTGAGTGCAAATCCCGATGATAAGAACCAATTTGTTCTTTATAAAACTTTTTGTTTCTTCCAATGTCGTAAAATATCTGAAAAATTTGATCCATTGGAAAACATACCAGATATTATATTTTTTAATCTTGCATGATTTTGGTAGCTACACGTGCAGTATATTTTCCTCCGTGAGTACCAAGAGGTATGTAAACATTAAATTGTACATTCACTGTTTGACTTATGTTGTTACTGTGGAAGATTCCTGAATCGTTAAATATATCTACAGCATTTGCTTCGCCGATACCTGCAAACATTACGTCGTAAGTTACATCGTCGTTTGGATCAGCGCCTCCAAGTATGTATACATTGTTGGCGATAGAGATGATATCACCCCATGTTGTATTAGTAAGGTTTTCTTCAAAATATATAGTCATGTTGAAGTCATAGTTTGATGAATACGTTATGGTGACAATACTGGAAGCATCCCAGAATCCTGGTGGAGCGATGACATTCACCCAATCCTGATTGGGTAAAATAGAAGTGAACTTATATACTCCATATTCATCATTTTTCCAGGCTTTTAAACCAGCTGCATCTATGACTGTTATATTGAAGTTCCATGAATAAGGATCGTTGGTAGTGTTCTGGGCTGTATTCCATGTATAATTGCTGCTCGCCCATCGCACTTGACTCCCGGGTTTGAAACTGATATTTATTATCCTAGTCGTCTCATCTGTTATGGCTTCAGTGCAATTCCCAGAGATAAGTTGTACCTCATCATCAGGCCAAAGGAGACTGAAGTTAGCAGTTCCAGTGATATTCTCATATTGGAGATACATATTCAGATTTCCGCCCTGAGTTTGATTGTATGTTGTACTCTCGCTACCATTATCATACCATGCTTTTATTTCAATGTAATCTACGTCCACCCATCCATTGAAATCTGTTATGTTAATAGTGAAGTAGTACTCATTATTAATATCAATAAGACCTGTAGCATTGTTTAACTTCGAACCAGTGCTGTTACTTAGATCATAACTATTTATTACTGGAGCAGTAGGTGATATATAAGTATAATGACAGATTGCATCGGCATTACCTGGTACAGTTTCATTAGGTGAACCAGACTTATTCCCTATGCTGTAAAACTCATAATAACCTGTGCTATTGGGAAAGTTGAAATCCCAACTCCAAGGACTATTTTTGTCTGGATTGCTGTCATTATTCCATTTTACCCATCCTCCGCTTTGTTCATTCCCAAAGCTGTTTAAAGATGGCTCTGCAGTTACATATTTTCTAACACGGATATTATCATATCTTGTATAACTTCCATAGTGGTTCTGAAGACTTATTTCACCTGTTTCAGTGTAGCTACTTACACTCACACTATTTTTCTGTGAACCATCCATATAAATGTAAGCAATATTGTCGGTAACTTGTAGTTCTATGGTGTGCCAACTTCCATCATCGTTACCAAAATGTGTTACGCTACTACCAAAACCACTCCATCCATTATATGCTGGAGACATGAAACATTGTTCGCTACCACTGCGACAATCCCATCTTCCTTTAAAACCATCGTTAAAAGCATAGTTTCCACGTACTGATACTTCACCTATGGCATTGGTTGATTGTTGTATTTTTCCTTCAATGGAAATATTATCATAAGCAGTATTATAAATATTATTGGAACCTAAGACAGTATGTCCATATGGAGAACTTGTACTTCCACCTCCACATTCAAGATAACCGCCTATTTCACTAATACTCCCAAGTTCTTTATGCTTAGTCCATTTGCTAGTATTAATAGAGTTATCGTTGAAATTATCAAAGAATAAAAATGTGTTATTTCCGTTGCTGGCACTAGTCACATCTGAGTTGCTGTAGTACATCCATGCATATGTTTTGTTTGCCGTTGTGATACTCTTTCCAATTTCTATCCAAACTTGAGCCCAGTTACTGTCACTCTTGCTTTCGATCCAATAATCTAATTCTGTGGAGTTATCGCTGTAGTTTACAAATCGTAGATCACTAAAATCGGTGTTCATATCGTCATCATAAGTTATGTTTAAGAGAACTTGATAGTTTGATGGGGTTGATCCGGAAGAAGTGTTCAGGTTAATTGTTTTTCTTTTTGACCATGAGGGATTCCACCAGGAGGAATTATCTGTTGAATAGCGATACCAGAGTGCGACATTATCCAGAGTAGATGAGGCAGTAGCAGTAATATTAAGTTGAGACGATGTCACTGCATAAGGAATAATAGTATCAACAGATGTCTCGATATGTTCAGTAGTAAAATAATATACAGTAGTGGTATTCCATGTGCTATCATTGACAGCGACCTTCCACCAATACATGGTGGAATAATCGTTGAACTCCGCAAACGTATAGCTAACGATAGAATTTGCGCTCACACTACTATTTGTATTTCTCAGTATCCAACTTCCAGTAGTATTTTCATACCAATAAACATTAAGTGTATCACCATTGGTATCATTCGCCCATATCTGACACATTGGTTGCAGGTTAACATCAGTTGTACCATTAGGAATTGGACTAACAAGGGCGATCGTTGGTGCACTACCTAATGGATCATAATAGCAGATTGCATCCGCACTACCTGGAGCTGTTTCATTAGAAAAACCAGATTTATTACCGATGCTGAAAAACTCGTAATAGCCTGTGCCATTGGGGAAGTCGAAACTCCAATTCCAGGGATAAGTATCATCTGGATTGCCAGAATTAGACCATTCTATCCAGTCCGTACCATTGTCATTAATTGTAGTCGAGTTTATGTAAATATCGTCCCAAATACGGCCATCCCAATTTGCGCCTAGATTTATTTGATAGTTATCATACTGCTGGAACTTAATAGCAAAGTTACTATTAACATTCTGATTAAAATTGCCGTCATTGCTTATATTGTATGTATAATGAGTCCATTGGTCATCTTGATCTAATGACATGGCATCAATTATCTCATACCAGGTATTGCCATCGTTTGTGAAAGATACAGCATCATAATTTCCATGACCAACCCAACTAGAAGGTGCATTACTTTCTTCATCATCAGCATCATACTGCCAGAAGTCAATGTTTATATTGCTCTCTCCTGTGAAATCATACACTGTATAGAGTTCATTTAGAGAGCTATCTCCAGTATCTGCATCATTATCATCCATTGCACATGAATAACTACCGCCGTGTGTAGTTCCACCATAATCGAACTGTATGCGAGCGTCACTACCAGGTGCCTGGTAGGTATCCCATAAACTACTGTTTATGCTTCCACTTTCAAAACCATCAAAAATTGATATATCTTTAGTTCCCCAACTGACATTATCTGAACTCCAGCGATAATACAACGTAACATTGTCTAAATCAGAACTGCCGGAAGCAGTAAGAGCTTTCGGAGATGATGTTACCCAGTATGGACTGATGGTATCAACCGATGTTTGGATAGGTTCGGTCGTAAAATAGTACACAGCAGAAGTGTTGTCCATACTGTCATTAACTGAGACTTTCCACCAATAAGTAGCAGAATAATTACTGAATTCTGTAAACGTATAACCAACAATAGAATTTGCACTCACACTACTATTTGTATTCCTCAAAATCCAGCCTCCAGTGGTATTTTCATACCAACGAATAGTAAGAGTATCTCCCTCAGAATCATTTGCCCATATACTGCAGGTAGGCTGCAGATCTATATCTGTTGTACCATTTGGGAAAGGGCTAATGAGATCTATGAAAGGTGGTGTGTTAAGACTTTCATTGAAGAAACAGATTGCATCAGCAGTGCCAGGAGCCATTTCATCAGGTAAACCAGATTTTTTTCCAATACTGTAAAATTCATAATATCCAGTGCCATTAGAAAAATTAAAGTTCCATTTCCATGGTGCAGAGATATCAGTCACATTTTCCATCCAACTATCCCAACTGCTGTTGTCAGTTGAATAATGGTACCAGAGTGTAACTCCATCTAAACTACTATCTGCTGTTGCAGTAATAGCATATGGTAAATAAGTCACAGAATACGGGGAAATCGCATCAACTGATGTATCGGTAATATTCTCCTTATTACCAACACTAAGAAAAGTTTCTGGTGAGTACATGGCGTTATAACTTGTTTTTATCCAACTAGAATTTCTTGCGATTTTTGAAACACGAACCTCATCAACACGACCATCCATTTCTTCACCACTAGAAGTTCTATCACCTATAGACCAACTTCCCGAAATTGTTCTTTGTTGGCTATTAGAATTTTCTTGTACCCCGTTCCAATAAACAAAAGTATCTGAACCATCACACTTAGAAGTTACATATGTCCAAGTAGTCCCATCTTCAGGAAATGTAGATGTTGTTTGAAGTTGGTTTGAATTATAGCAACCAAAAGTTCCGCCACCCCATATCTGGCCCGGGTATAACTCACCACCCGCCGAATCCGCCCACAGATCGCCCCATCCTGGTGTGCTGTCAAGCTGTAACCATCCTTCAACGGTCCAAGTTGAATAAGTCGCTGGCAAGCTCACATCACTATCTATGCTTCCAGTAGATGGGCTCACATCTACGCTCCTTCCAATTTTTCCAGCTTGATTGAGTGTAATTTGCGAGTTTGCTGTGCCATTTAATCCATACAATGTTGAATCATAAATTGTTGTTCCGCTAGTTTCATCCAAATGCCATACACCAACATAATCACTATCCCAAACACCAGGAATATTCTCCTGACTGCTACAAGTAGAATTACCATAATATATCCAAATTTTTGTATCAACAGATGAACTAAGACTAGTAACATTTACCCAAGCAACTAATTCGCCAGTTGTGCCGTTAAAAAACTCGATTTCATGATTCAACTTAGTACTATTATCGCCCCATAGGACAAATGCTATGTCATCACCATCGTTCTGTGCATCATCCCTTAGATCAGCATCAGTGATGTTTACCAACACTGGAAAGTTAACAAGATCTGCATCAACCTGTGAAGAGTTTATAGTTATCAATTTACGGTGATCCCAGTTTGAGCTCCACCATGTGCTTCCCTCAAAATCAAAATCATCTGATTCATCATTTGGAAAAACGAGGTAACTAATCTCACCAGATGATGGTTTTATTCCAGATTGTATCTCCTCCCATGTTGGTGCACGGAACCATAATCTTACAGTTCTGGTACTATGTAACTCTACATCATCGTAAGCAATTTTATTCAATGTTTTTATCTCATCAGATAAATTATTCTTCAGCTGTTCTACTTTTTGTTCCTTTTGTGATTTTGCTTTACCCTTATCAAAAACATGAGGGTCATCTCCACCAAGATTATTATTTATATTTGTGGGTGTGTCCTCAATGATTTCTATTGATTCTAAAGTTAATGCATCAGAGTACATTGGCGCAAAAGTAACGTTTGTCCCATGAGGTCCATTGATTGTTCTTTCCACATAGAACCTTGTTCCTGGGAGTACCATCATTTCCTCATGTTTTTTATCTACAATGAAAACAGTATCCACTTTCTCCACATCAGAATCTAGTTGGTCCACATGGGCGTTATTCTCTGTTGCATCGCCTGTTGTATTGTCAACAAGGGAATCATTATGCACATCTTGGCTAGTTGTTTTATTTAACGTTTCATTTTGGATGATATCAACATCTTTTTTTGCGGTTACATAACTCTGTTTATCCATTTGGGTTGTATTATCATGGAATCCGTCTGGCACGATTGTGAAAACATGTTTCTCAGAAACACTACTGTTATCCAGATTCATGACAGTAATCCTGGTGGCATACACGCCTGGTTCAAGATCTTGGACTAACCATTCACCTTGCCAGAAACCCGAG
>CAYLOF010000098.1:4484-6077 GCA_964385215.1 uncultured Thermoplasmatales archaeon | reverse complement strand
CCCATTATCCTTGCAAAACCACAAACTAACGTCTTACCATAAAGCTCTTTGAATTCATGGAATTTTGAACCATCGACGATACGAGCGATTATTTCACGAACGTCAAATGGTCTTCTGGGATCCTTTGATATTACGCCGTATATTTCCCTTATATCGTACAACGGGTCCTCGGGTTTTTTAATATCTAAATGTGTTTTTTCAGACCTGTTTAGATTTTCAACAATATTTCTTGTTATGTGAATTGCCTCAGGGTCATCGTGTGCATAATGATCTGATACTCCGCTCTTTCTACAATGTACATCTGCACCACCCAAATCCTCTGCGCTTACTTCTTCACCTGTAGCTGCCTTGACAAGTGGAGGTCCTCCAAGGAAAATAGTACCTGTACCTTTGACGATTACTGTTTCATCTGACATTGCGGGCACATATGCTCCACCTGCAGTACATGAACCCATAACTACAGCAATTTGAGGTATGCTCATTGATGACATTTTAGCCTGGTTATAAAAAATCCTTCCGAAATGTTCTCTATCGGGAAAAACTTCATCCTGCATAGGCAAAAATGCGCCACCAGAATCCACAAGATAGATGCATGGTAGATTGTTTCTCATGGCAATTTCTTGTGCTCTCAGATGCTTTTTCACAGTCATAGGATAATATGTACCACCAGTGACTGTTGCATCATTTGCAACTATTACCACTTCTCTGCCATGGACTATACCGATACCTGTTACAATGCCTGCACAGGGTGCCCTGTTTTTATACATCTCATGAGCAGCCAGGGTGTTAAATTCCATAAATGGTGTGTCTGGATCAAGAAGCGCATCTATTCTTTCACGGGCAAGCATCTTGTTTCTTGATTTGTGAAGCTTTATCTTTTCCTCGCCACCACCTTTCGACGCAATGGCAATTTCCTTTTTTAAATCCTTTACAAGTTTTTCATAATGGGTAAAGTTTTCTTTGTATTCTTTGCTTGAAGTATTAATATTACTTTCAATACTGTCCATAAAATTATGCCTCCTCTTCTTTTGTAAGTTCTACAGTATTTTGCTCAATTTCAATCTGATCTTTTTCTTTAAAATTAACTTTTTTTACCTTACCGTCATAGGGGGCTCTTATTATATATTCCATTTTCATGGCTTCAATAATCATTAAGACATCTCCCTTTTTGACTTTGTCCCCCTTTTTGACTTTTACGTTTACCACTTTTCCTGATATTGGGGAGTCGAGGGTTCCCTCCTTTTTCTTTTTCTTGGTTTTTCTCGCTCCGGTAAGTTCCACATTTTTTACTTTAAATACATCACCATCTACAAATACAAATTTGTCTTCTTTTCCTTTGGTAATAACGCTTTTTATTATTCTATCACCGAGTTTTATTTTCAGATGACCAGATTTAATCTCCTCTGCTTCAACTTTGTATTCAGCATTGTCATATGTGATAAAATAATGGTCTTTTCTGCGCTCGACTGATACGTTGTATACATGATTTTCACATTCGTAATTTATAAACATCTATTCTTCAACTCCCATTCTCCATCTTCCCACATGTTTCCATGGAGAGTGCGGATCAGATTCTTTATATCTAACAGTTTC
>CAYLOF010000098.1:0-4384 GCA_964385215.1 uncultured Thermoplasmatales archaeon | reverse complement strand
CCAGCATAAATGCCAGTATCATCTCTTACATTAGGTCCAGTAGGAGCTTCTACTCTTTCCAATGTTCCGATACTTGGCAAAAAGCCATTTGAAGGATTCTCAGCATATATTCGGCATTCAATAGCATGGCCACGTTGGATCAAATCTTCTTGTTTGAGTGTAAGTTTCATGCCGTTGGCAATTTTTAGCTGCCATTTTGCAAGATCAATGCCCGTAGTCATCTCTGTTATTGGATGTTCTACCTGCAGACGCGTGTTCATCTCCATGAAATAAAAATTAAGGTCTCCATCGATCATAAACTCTACAGTTCCCGCATTGTAATACCCTGCTGTCTTTGCAGCTTTCACCGCTGCGTTACCCATTTCTTCTCGTAATTTTGGAGTCATAACCGGAGACGGCGTTTCTTCTATAATTTTTTGATGCCTTCTTTGTATAGAGCATTCCCTTTCAAAAAGATGAATGGTGTTTCCGTGTTCGTCAGCAAGTATCTGAAATTCAATGTGTCGGGGCTTATCAATGTATTTCTCAAGAAATACTGTATCATTTCCAAATGAGGATTTTGATTCGCGTTTTGCACTCTCTATTGACTCTTCAAGTACATCCTCACTATGGACTATTCTCATTCCCTTGCCGCCACCACCAGCGGCAGCTTTAACCAAAAGTGGAAAACCAATTTTTTTACCTTCATTTACAAGTGAGGCGTTATCCTGCTTTGCTCCATGATATCCAGGTATCACAGGGACTCCTGCCTGTTCCATGGTTTTTTTCGCTGCTATTTTGTCTCCCATTAGGCTAATAACGTCTGGGCTTGGGCCAATGAATTTAATGCCCTTGCTTTTGCAGGCTTGTGCAAAATCAGGATTTTCTGCAAGAAATCCATATCCAGGATGTATTGCATCGGCACCAACATCTTGGGCAGATTTAATGATTTTTGAAATGTTTAGGTAGCTTTCAATAGGTGTTGGATCTCCAAGATTTATACCCTCATCCGCCAGTTGAACATGTAGTGCCTTTTTGTCTACATCTGAGTAAACTGCTACGGTTTTTATGCCCATTTCCTGGCATGCTTTTATAATCCTTACAGCAATTTCACCACGGTTAGCTATTAGTACCTTTTCAAACAAAATTAATCACTCCATTTTGATTTTCTTTTTTCAAGGAATGCACTGATTCCTTCTTGTCCTTCATCTGAAACTCTGAGTTCGGCTATCTTTTTTACAGTATGTTCTTTGTATTCGTCAACGTTCATATTTTGACATTTGTTTACTAAATTTTTTACTTCAACCATTGCTTTTGGACCTGAAAAGTGAAGCAGTTTCACATATTTTTGAACTTCAGCGTCAAACTCCTCGTCTGGTGTTATGTGGTCAATGAGGCCAACTTTGTTTGCATACTTCGAATCAAATCGCTCGCCTGTTAAGAAAAGACGTCTCATGTTGAACAGGCCAATGCGTCTTACAATGTATGTCGATATTACGGACGGTATTATGCCAAGATTTACTTCACTAAATGCAAATTTTTTACCAGGAGGTGCTATTGTTATGTCACATACTGCAATAAGACCAATCCCCCCCCCAAATGCGTGACCGTTAATACGTCCTATGACTGGTTTTGGGCAGTTGTAGATGGTTTCATATAAGTCTAATAAGAGTCTACTGTCTTTGATGTTTTCTTCTTTGGAATACTGGGCCATGCTTTTCATCCAATTGAGATCGGCACCTGCTGAGAAGGACTTGCCATTACCTGTAAGAATAATTATTCTTGCACTATCGTCGTTACTGAGTTCTTTGAAACAGTTTGTTAGTTCTTTCATAAGTTTTTCATTCATGGCATTATGAACTTCTGGTCTATTGAGAAATACTGTTACGATGTCCTTTTCCCTTTTTATTTCTATGGTTTCATATTTCATGATTTTCCTCTTGGGAAGTTATACGGTAGTGCCAGATATTTGTGCTGACGATATCAGGAGAAATAAATAAACCTTTCTATTTATCTGTTAACAGAAACATTTATAAACTCATCTCCTATTATACTATCGTGGTAGTATGAAATCGAAAAGAATTGAAGAACATTTGAGTTGGATAAATGCGAAGAACAGCAAGCAGTCGATTGTAAGTGCCTTAAAGAAGTTTTTTTCAGCAAACAATATCACCAACATTGATAACTATTTTAAATTGAATAGAGATTTTAAAGGTGATATTAAAGTCTTTGCAGAGAATATTCGACAATTGGCACCAAAAACACAAAATACCTATTTAAGTAGTGTAAAAGTATTTTTCGAAGCCCAAAAAGAGTTCGAAAATATAAGAATTGATAACTGGTTCAAACTTGCTCACAAAAAAAACGGTTTAAAGGGCAGAAAAATATCAGCAATAACAATAAGTGATACTCCGAATAATAACGATTTGAAGATAATTTTAAGTTCTGCAAATTTGAAAGAAAAAGCATTGTTCGGATTAATGGCAGTAACTGGGTTAAGGTCAAATGAAGCATTGAGTTTAACTGCCAAAGAAATCAATATGGATGATAATTCTATCAAAGTAAAATTTGATACTGCAAAAAATGGACATATGCGATATGTATTTTTCACCGATGAAGTTAAGCAGTGGTTAAAACAATGGATTGATAACGAGAGGCAAAACTGGTTGAAAACATCATATCAAAAAAGTAAATATTCAAGAACACAACTTGAAAAACAAGGATTTAAAATTAAAAGAGAATATGATAAATCAGCGTATAAAGTCTACAAGAATGGAAACGAAGTTGATATTGCAGAATACGAAAAGAGAATTTTTCCTTTCTCATATCCGAACGTTGCAAAATACTGGCACCGACTATTGGAAAAAACAGGATACAATCAAAAAGATGGTACTTATTATCACTTCAATATACATTCTTTGAGGAGGTTTTTCATTAACACGCTAAAGGATAGCGGAATAAACCCCAACTACAAGAACTACTTTTCTGGACATATCACCGATTTAGAGGATGCATACGAGAACTTCCAAAATTATCGTTTAATGAAAAGTGAATATTTCAAATACAGCAATGCTTTTGGCATATTCACAGAAAGAAAGTACATTGATAGTCAAATGAATGATTTGCAAAAACAGTTAGATTCACAAAAACGTGAAAGTAGTGAAAAAGATAATATAATAGTTGATTTACAAAAGCAAATAAAATCCATTAATGATAAATACAACAAAGAGCAAAATGAAAAATACTTTGATGAGTCACTTAAGGAACTCCGAGAAGAAAATGAAACTTTGCAGAACAATTTCTCAATTTTGTTAAATCGATTTGATGACCTCATGGACAAAAAGGCCGAGGAGACAGAAAAAGCCAGAATATCTGCGAGACTTAACAAGAAGATGGGACAATGAAATTAAGAAGGCAAAAAGAGTATATCACAGACATCAGTTTCACTAAGAACACAGGTACTATACATACCAACGAAAATGAGCTATATCTAGATCACCTGGATTTAAAGGATATTCTGGAAAATGAAGATGGCAACATCGTAGGCAGAAATATCGTCTATGATGAACAAACTTCTCAGATACACATAGGGGGGCCTCACAAATTTAAGAGGAATGAAAAATCATGCAAAGAGAGTTTTAAGGGGCCTATTCCTCGATGAAAAGATATAGGTTCCACCTAACGTTTGCCCTTTTAACACATTATGATCCATAAAAAAGACAACGCCATAACAGGGTTTCCCTCCTGTAGATGGGGCAGTACTTTTACGATACGGGGATTTAAAATGTAGTGGCTAATATTCTTAATTTGTTAAAAAAATCCTATTTTGTCTATAGTTCATCCATATCTAAGAATGACCGCCATTTTTAATTTATTTACTAGGAACCCAATGGTAATATTCACAATCATGTGGTAATATTCCCAGTCTAGAATGTTTCTGTAAAGATTTTCGCATGTTAACCAGATGCTTAGACCTTTTACATTGAAAGCCCCACAAAGACATCATTTCAGCTTTAATATATTCTGATTTCTTAACCTGTCGTAAAATCTTTTTTATTATTTCATCCATTGGTAATGTCCTTAAATAGACCACATAATTAATATATGATATAAGTCATCTCTTTTTTGGGATGATATATGGCTAGACCAAGAAGTAAAATTGATATTACGTGCCAGAATCCAAAATGTAGATTTTATCTTAAAGAAAAAGGGAAAGATATATTGAAACGTGGGAAAAATCATGCTGGACATCAACAATATTTCTGTAATCATTGTTCCAAATGGTTTGTGGAAACCGCAAATACACCGCTTTATCATAAACATCTTTCAAAAGGTGAGATCATTAATATATGTAAACATCTTGTTGAAAAAAATGGTATCCGTTCCATCGAAAGATTGACTGGGC
>CAYLOF010000097.1:0-6274 GCA_964385215.1 uncultured Thermoplasmatales archaeon | reverse complement strand
CATCCATTACTTAATGTAGATTACAAAGGAGCTACTGGGGCACTTGTACATATAACAGGTGGACCAAACATGAGCCTAAAGTATGTTCAAGATGTAGCTAAGAAACTTACAGAAGATTTAGACTGTTATTCAAACGTGATACTAGGTGCAAGAGTTCTACCAGAATTTGAAGGTAAATGCAGAGTTATGGCAATAATGACTGGGGTACAATCACCAGATCTACTTGGCCCAAAAAGCAATGCAAGCATGCAGCAGACCCCAACTAGAAAAGTAGTTACAAGTCCAAAATACAACATAGACTTTGTACGGTAAAATCAAAACCGTACTCTTCTTTTTCCTTTTTTATATTATTATTCTTGTACCATTGAACTTTTGGTTAGTCATGGCTTTTTCTAGTTGATCCAATTGCTTACCGTTTACAACAAAAGTAGGTATTTTTATTTTGTCTATGACGTCTAAAGCAGGGCCGTCAATAACAACATTACTTCCAGCTGCATTCCATCCAGTTCCGTATTTTTCTATTAGTTTTTCTATTGATATTTCTCGTAGTTGCTTTGCATCGTCATATTTGTTTGGATCTTTGTCGTAGATTCCATCTACATTCGTTGCTATTATGAACCGATCTGCCCCCGATTTTTCCGCAAGTTCTGCACCAACGAGATCCGTACTGTGCCCCGGTATTGTCCCACCCATAATAACTATTGTTTTGTTTATTTTATTGGCTTCACTAGTTGTTGAAGGAATCTTTTTGTTTGATGTTTCAACGATGCTTGCCAGAAGTTTTGCATTAATCCTGGTTATCTTTATCCCCAAATCATCCAATGTTTCTTCGCTAAGTCCCAGTTCTCTACCCAGTTCTATGTATTTTCTTGCAGTTTTCCCCCCACCTACCACTATAAAAATCTTATATTTTGAACTAAGTTTATTCAGCAAGTTTACAAGTTTTTTAAAAAAGGAGACATCCGCATCTTCAGAAATTATAACTGATCCGCCGATTGAGACAACTATCGTTTCCATCAATCAACCAATATAGCCACCTGATTTATTAGTATTGTTAATTTTGCACAAAAACAACTTTTTTTATGCGACTTCTGGCCCTGCTAGCCCTGCTTGTCCTGTTTTGGGGCTTGCACCAAGTTTAACCTGAGGCAAAGGAATTGGTGGCGGTAAGCCAAGGTCCTTTGCTATACCCACGGCCTCTGGGACGCATGCATGCATTACAGCAGTGTGCAGACGGCTTGCAAGTTGGTTAGGCATCTTGCGTGTATCTTTCCACTCGTTGGTGATTTTACCTGCATCTTCACCCTCGTATATCAAGGAACCTTCCATTTTAATCATACCAACTGCTCCATAACTTGCAGTATATTGAAAATCAATGGTGGCCACACCTTTTTTCTCACTATGGACATGAGAAATATTACTATTATGGTCAATACGTACCTTTTTTGGGTGTTCATTGTTGCCGGTGTATCGTCTTGCTTCGATCGATCTAAGTTGGATGTTTCTAATTTTCATATCTTAGCTAGTAACAAACAACATGTTATTACCTCTTTCGCTTATAAAAAATCAAAACGCCGAGGAGGAGATTCGAACTCCTGTTCCCCTTACGGAGAACCGGCTTTCAAGGCCGGCGCGTTAGGCCAGACTTTGCTACCTCGGCATATTTACAACTAAGACAGGTGTAATTAAAACATAATAAAAAGAGTTTTTGCCCTATGATCTTAAAACAATTTCAATATTTACTCCATCAGGAACTTGTATTCTCATAAGCTGACGTAATGCCCTATCACTAGCATCAAGATCTATAAGTCGCTTATGAATTCTCATCTCCCATCGATCCCAGGTCTCTGTCCCTTCCCCGTCAGGCGATTTTCTACATGGAATTTTGAGATGTTTCGTTGGCAATGGTATAGGGCCACCAAGTGCAACACCAGTTTTCTCCGCAATCATCTTTATCTGATTACAAACACCATCAAGTTTTTTTGCATCAGTGCTTACCAGCGATATCCTTGCTTTCTGTGCCATTCCGTTGTACTCCAATCTTTTGTTTTAAGAAATCATAAAGAAAAAAAATAGAGAAGCCTATTTAGCTTCTTCTACTTCCAGACAAACACCAGCAGCTACAGTTTGCCCCATATCTCTAATGGCAAACCTTCCAAGTTGTGGTATCTTTTTAGAAGGTTCTATAACCATTGGCCGTGTTGGGACAATCTTTACTATTGCTGCATCTCCGGTTTTTATGAAATCTGGATTTTCTTCTTTTACCTGCCCAGTTCTTGGATCAAGTTTCTTTTCAATTTCATCAAATCTACATGCAACCTGTGCGGTATAGCAGTGAAATACCGGCGTATATCCTTTTGTTATAACAGATGGATGGTTAAGCACCATTATCTGTGCTTTAAAGGATTTTGCAACTGTGGGCGGATCATCCAATGGTCCTGCAACATCTCCCCTTCTAATCTCCTTTTTAGAAATGCCCCTCATGTTAACACCAACATTGTCACCAGGTATTGCCTGACTTAATTGCTCATGGTGCATCTCAATTGTTTTACATTCTCCAATTGCACCACCGGGCTTCATGCTAGGTTTGAATATTATTTTCTGTCCAGGTTTCATAATTCCGGTTTCTATTTTTCCAACCGGAACAGTACCCACTCCCTTTATCGTATAAACATCCTGGATTGGCCATCTTAGTGGCAAATTGGTCGGTTTATCCTGAACAACGAATTTATCAACAGCCTGAAGGATTGTATCTCCAGTCCACCAATCTATCTTACCCTTGCCTTTCGCAGTGTTATCCCCTACAAAAGCAGATACTGGGACGTATTGCATTTGATCATCTTTGTAGCCTACACTCTTGGCAAGTTTTTGGACCTCGGCTTGCACGGCTTCATAACGGCTTTTATCGTAAGCTGGTTTTGTATCATCCATTTTGTTGATTGCAACGATCATCTGTTTGACACCCAAAGTCCTTGCAAGAAACATATGTTCCTTCGTCTGTGCCATAACTCCATCTGGAGCAGCCACAACAAGGATTGCAGCATCAGCCTGCGATGTCCCGGTAATCATATTTTTGACAAAATCTCTGTGGCCTGGAGCGTCAATGATTGTGAAATAATATTTATCCGTATCGAATTTCTTGTGAGCCACATCAATTGTAACTCCTCTCTCCCGCTCTTCCTTTAGATTATCAAATATCCATGCAAGAGCGAAACTTTCTTTTCCTTTTGATTTTGCTTCTTCTTTATACTTGTCGAGCATATGTTGAGGGAACTGCCCAGTCTCGAGCAATATTCTTCCAACTAGCGTAGATTTTCCATGATCTACGTGACCAATAATTGCTAGATTCATATGTGGTTTATCTGCCATAATATCTTACCTCTCTTTCAAACTCAATTCCTTTTTGCTATATAGGTCTTTTCATATATACAGCTTTTTTAAGTTTGATAGCGTATATGCTTCCCATTTATAAGATTTATCCTGACCCCAGTACAGTGAAAGATGGGCTCGTTGAGATTTGAACTCAAGACCTCCGCCATGTCAAGGCGACGTCATAACCAACTAGACCACGAGCCCCTGTATGGAGGGAAATATTCTCTTTGCTTTAGTATTTTTCTATGCGTTCTGACATCGTCTAAAATGTCAAGAATCTGTGTGTTTTAGCGATGGTAATATAGCACGGATTAAATTCCGTTTTTTCTTAGCAGAAACCAATATGTTGTCCAAGTAACAACGCCATATTTTTCCACCTTCACTCTAATTCATTCTTTGCCCATCCCAAATTGCAGATTCGTATCCTTTCCTTTTTTATAAATCTGGCAGTCTGATGAATTTTTGGGATGATGTTAAGTTATAATTTTTTGGTCACTTTAACTCTGAATCAACCTTTACATCTTCTAAAAAACGGAGTATCTCATCAATATCAGGAAGCTTAGAAATTTCATATATTTTAATAAATGCAATCTTTTGATCCTCATTGATTATAATATTAGCTCTTTCTGAAAAGCCGTTCTGTTCTCTAAATATACAATATTGTTCTGCGACTTTTCCATGTGGCCAAAAATCAGATAACAATCTAATATTTTTTATGCTCAGTTCTCTTGACCATGCTTCTTTAGACGGGACAGAGTCGATACTTATTCCCACTGCTACTGTATTAGACGCATCAAATTTTTGTTTATTATTTTCAAGTGCCTTCATTTGTTTAGCACAGACTGATGTCCACGCTAATGGATGAAATGACAGCAAAACATTCTTACCTTTAAAATCTGATAGTCTGAATAGCTTTTCATTGTGATCCTTTAATTCAAAATCTGGTGCTTTATCATTAACTGTTAAAGTTTTTATCTCGTTCATATCTAAAATTCCCCTATGTAAATCGATAGATATATTACATCATTAGATAAAGTTTCCTTTTTTATGAGACGATTGGATCGTGAATTAAAAAATAATTAATTCTGTTCTTATTTTCTGTGTTTTTTCACACCTAGTGTTTCCAACATTTTTTTAATATTCGTAGTGGGAGCTTTGCAAGTATAATTGCTGCAAATATATGCAGTAGCGGTGTTGTTGATTGATACGTAATTTTTTACATACGTAGAAACTTTTTCAATTAAAGAGTTTTTTTCATTAACCGATTTCAAAAGTATTACTTTGTTTGGCATAAAATATTCATTTAAAGCATATATCATTGCCTTTGTATCTTTATCCTGTTTATTACCAACAATTACCACTTCATTTGAAGGACCAATGGCAAAATCCAATGCTGCCATCATCTGGGTATATGCACTAGGATTACGGTGGACTACTTTAGAAAATGCTTTTCTGATTTGTACTGCTTTTTCTTCAAAAGAAACTGTTCCCGTTAATCGTGCTAATCTTAGTAAATTAAGCATTGCAACTGAATTTGCTGAAGGAACGGCACCATCATAGATTTCTTTTTTTCGAACTAAAAGAAGTTCATTTTCATCTGATGTAAAAAAGAACCCTCCATTTGTTTTATCCCAGAAATGCTCTATCATATAATTATTTAGTTCAAGTGCATGCTTAAGGTATTTAATGTCAAAGGATGCTTCATATAGTTCAATTAAACCCCAAATGAAAAATGCATAATCATCGGCATAACCAGAGATCCCAGATTCTCCATCTCGAAATATATGTAACAATTCTCCAGTGGAGTTCATCATTGTGGATATAATCCAATTTGCAGCTTTTTGGCTTGTTTTAAGATATTTTTCATTCTTAAAAACCCTGGCAGCTTTTGCAAAAGCTGCAATCATAAGCCCATTCCAATCGGTCAAAATCTTATCATCTTTTTGAGGGGGTATATGTTTTTTACGGAATCTGTAGAGTTTTTTTCTTATTGTGAAAAGTTTATTTTTAAGATCTTTAGATGGTGTTTTGATTACTGATGCAAGCTCAGTAAATGTTTGTGTTTGATATAGAACGTTTTCTCCTGATTCTGTTTGTGATATTTCTTGAGTGAAATTACCTTCCTTTTTAATGTTAAACACTTTGGTAGCTATTTCGAGTTCTTCATCAGTAAGTACTTGTTCAATTTCTTTATATCGCCAAGTATAAAACTTACCTTCTATGCCTTCACTATCAGCATCCTCTGCTGAGTAAAAACCTCCTTCAAGCGAGGTCATGTCTCTAAGTATGTATTCCAATATTTCCTGTGATGTTTTTTTATATAGAATTTTGTTTGTTACTTGAAATGTTTCGATGTATGCAATTGCTAATAATGCTTGGTCATATAGCATTTTTTCAAAATGAGGGAGTAACCATTTTTCATCAGTTGAATATCGATGGAATCCATATCCAACATGGTCGAATATTCCACCTAAACGCATTTGTTCAAGGGTTGTTTCAACCATTTTTAAAGCATATTTATCATTTGTTCGTTTCCAGTATCTTAGTAAAAAAAACAGGTTGTGAGGGGTTGGAAATTTTGGGGCTGTACTAAAACCACCATATTGTTCATCATAGTTTGTTAGGAGCTGATTATATGTCAAATCTAACGTTGATTTGTTTAATTCGTCTTGGAATTTATGCGAAGTTGTTTGTTGCATTGAATCAGTAATTGTTTTTGCAGATGTTACTAATTTATTTCGTTGTGATTTCCAGAGTTTTTCTATTTGTGGAATAAGATCAAGCATACCGATTTGGCCAAATTTATTTTCTTTTGGAATGTATGTTGCTGCAAAAAATGGTTGTTTTTCTGAACTTGCCCAATATCGTGTGGTAACTTAATGTATTTTTTTATTAACCGAAA
>CAYLOF010000096.1:0-6366 GCA_964385215.1 uncultured Thermoplasmatales archaeon | reverse complement strand
TAGGAGGATGCACAAAATGAATGAAATTATCAAATCATTTGGAAACAATGCTGGGAAAATCTGGGATGTGCTTAATGAAGAAGGTCCCCAAGTACAAACGAAATTAATGAAAAAAACTAACCTAACAACAAATGAATTTTATGGTGCTGTTGGTTGGTTAGCACGAGAAAACAAACTCGCCATTGACAAAAGAACATACAAAATTGGCGACACAAATCTTACCGAAAAAATTGGAGCAAGTGCCGGTAAAGTATGGAACGTACTTGGAAGTAGAAGTGAAATAGACGTATCGGCCATTACGAAAATATCAAAAGTCAAAAAGGGAGATTGTTATTCTGCATTAGGCTGGCTTGCACGTGAAGGAAAAATAACCGCAAAAATAACGGTCAAAAAGAAGTGAAGGATAGGGATTTAAAAATCCTCATTTTACTCTTCCATTTATAACTGAGTGGACAGAACGAAGAACGCTCTTCGAAATATTATTAGGGCGTTTGTTCTTTTGTTTTTTTGATGAAAAAACAAATTAGATTGTTAGGAATTGATGATTCTCCTTTCACTTTTGCTGAAAAGTATTCAACCGTAATCGGGGTTGTCATGCGTGGCGGAGAGTATCTAGAAGGGGTGCTTAGTCGCCAGGTAACTATTGACGGATCCGATGCAACATTCGTATGTAAGGAGATGATTGAAAATACACGACATAAAAAGCAGTTAAGAGCAATGATGCTTGATGGCGTTGCACTTGGCGGTTTTAACGTAGTTGACATCCAAGAAATATTTGTTGAAACCGGCCTACCTGTTATCACAATTACAAGAGACGAACCTGATTTTAAAGGCATAAAACAAGCATTGAAAAAGAATTTTAAAGATTGGAAAGCACGATTTAATCTCATAAAAAAGGGAGATCTCTACGAGATAAAGACTAGTCACAACCCCATTTACATAAAGTGTGCAGGCATTACACTTAACGATGCAAAAGAAATAATAAAGCTTTCGACGATACGAGGTGCCATACCTGAGCCGATACGCGTTGCTCATATCATAGCATCTGGTATTATAAAGGGTGAATCGCATGGGAAAGCCTAAAGCAAAAGTAGATGAGAAAGAATGCTTGGCCTGCGGGGGTTGTATTTCAGTATGCCCCCAAGACGCATTATCGATGCGTGGCGGACGAGCATTTGTAACAGAAGATAAATGTATATTTTGTGGCATTTGTATAAAAACTTGCCCAGTTGGTGCAATTAGTGAGGAGGATTAAACATGAAATATGATGTTGTCATAGTTGGTAGTGGCCCTGCAGGAAGTGTAACAGCCAGGTTTGCAGCCGAGGCTGGAGCGAAAGTCCTAATGTTGGAGCGCCGCTCTGAGATTGGTGTTCCTGTCCTGTGTGGTGAAGGAATTAGTCAGAGAATCGATAACTGGGACATGCTTGAAGGTAAGAGATGGGTTGCAAGTAACATGGATGGTGCTAAAATATATTCTCCAGACGGAACATTGGTAACCCTTTCTAAAGAGATGGCAGGAAATGAAACGGGCTATGTTATCTACAGAGATATCTTTGATCAAGAACTTGCTCGGCGTGCGGCAAAAGCCGGTGCAAAGATAATGATGAGAGCAGAAGTCACTGGTCTAACAAAAAAGGGAGAAAAAATAACTGGAATAAAGGTTAGACAGTTCGATGAAGAGTTTGACATTGAAGCAGATATTGTAGTTGGTGCCGATGGCGTAGAATCAAAGATAGGACAATGGGCAGGAATCAACACAGTTCTAAAACCAGGCGATCTGGAAACTTGTGCACAATATACCCTGACAAACGTCGATCACAACACTAACTATGCTGAATTCTTTATTGGAAGAAAGGTTGCGCCAGGCGGGTATGTCTGGATATTTCCTAAGGGAAAAGACACATTTAATGTTGGGATTGGCATCCTGGCAAGCCTTAGTGAACCCAGTATGCCTTTAAAACTTCTTGATAAATTTATTGCAAATCATCCCGAATTGAAAAAAGCCGAGCCTGTTCGTCTTCTCGCAGGCGCCGTGCCAGTTGCAAAACCTGTTGAAACTGTAAGAGATAACCTCTTATTGGTCGGCGATGCTGCACGACATGCCGACCCTATAACGGGCGGAGGGCTCACCACTTCTTTGGAAGGCGGCAAAATAGCCGGTGAAACTATAGGAAAAGCAGTAGATGAACAAACATTTGATGAGGAAACATTATCCATCTATGAAACAGGTTGGAAAGAAGCTTTTGCCAAGAAATTACTTAGAAACTATATTGTAAAGGACATCATGCTTGATTTTGATGATAAAACACTAAATATGCTTGCTGACTCTTTAAAGGATTATAAATTCGAGGAGTTTAGCACGCTTAGTCTTGTAAAAGCACTGGTATTAAAACATCCTATGTTGTTGATGAAGCTAAAACCTCTTCTTAAGTTATCAGAAAAATCAAGTAAGAAGGAATAGCCATGAAATGGGGATTGGTTTGCAATTCAAAATCTAAGAGAACTTTTTCGTTGGCACAGGATGTATATGATTTTTTGAGCGAAAACGGCGATGTTTTTCCAGAAGAAAGTTTTGCAAAAGAGGCGAAAATCAAAGGCCATTCTTTTGAGGATATTGACAAAAAATCAGACATTATCGTTACAATTGGCGGCGATGGGACTATCTTAAGAGCTTTTAATAGTGCAGAAAAACCCGTTTTTGCAATAAATTCAGGAGGGATGGGGTTTCTTGCAGAGGTAGAATCCAAATATGCAATAGATGGCCTAAAACGAGTTATTGATGGGAAATACAATATTGAAGAAAGAGCAAGATTGAAAATAATGCTAGATGGGAAAAGATTACCTGATGCAACCAACGAAGTCACTGTACAAACTGCTCAAATCGCGAAAATTATGTATCTGCAACTTTTTGTAGACAACGAACTATTTGAAACCTTTGGAGCAGACGGCGTGATCTTGGCCACCCCTACAGGATCTACAAGCTATGCGCTAAGTGTTGGTGGTCCGATTATGGACCCTTCTGTCAGTGCTATGGTGGTTGCGCCTCTCGCACCTTTTAGGCTGTCCGCTCGTCCATGGATCATTCCTCTCAGCAAGAAAATTGGGGTTAAAATACTTCCAAAAAGCAAGGAAACAAAGATTGTAATAGATGGGTACTATCCAGAAAAGATTACTTCGGAAAGTGACATAGTCGTAACAGGTTCTGAGAAAAAAGCAAAATTCATTAGATTTGGGGAATCGTTTTATCAGATGGTTAGATTGAAGCTGGTGCGATAAAACTATGCGTTTTTTTAAAATGAAGAAAAAGAAAATCGAGCGGCCCAAGAAACAGTGGAAAATCGAGAGAGGATGTCTTGATCTGATTTTTGAAAATGCCAAATCAGCATATCCTAACGAGTTTGGTGGCCTATTACGTGTTGATGATGATTTAAAGGATACCATAGCTGAAATAGTGCTTTTGCCAGGGACAATTTCTGGGGAGTCACATGCAATATTCAGAATGAATATGCGCCCTATAGATTTCAATCTAGTTGGAACCGTTCATAGCCATCCGTCGTATTCATTCCGCCCATCTGGCGCCGATCTTCAACTGTTTCAAAAACATGGCAAGGTACATATTATTACTGCAAATCCGTTCAATGACAGTTCTTGGGGAGCATATGAATATACTGGGAAGGAAATTGATATTGAAGTTATATGAACGAATAGTTTTTAATAAACCGCCTGCTTATCACAAAATGGAGAGATACGATGGGCTCAGCTATAGATGTAATAATATTTGCCCCATTGGCACCCATATTTGGCGTTATACTGTTTTGGTTCATTCAGCTCCTTTTTATTGAAAGTCAAAAATATTTTTTATCAAGAATCAGAGATAAACACGAGCCGTTGCGCAGATTTACCAATTTTTTGGGCATACTCTTTCAGACAACATGTCACGCATTGGGCTACACAGTTACAAAAAGCGGCATATCTAGCTTTTACATCAGCGTGAACTATGGGAAAGTTGCACCAAAGAAAGAAAAAAAGGGAATATTTGAATGGATGTCAAATACCTTTCTTTTTATCGGGCCTTTCTTTATCCCATCATCTCTACTGCTCATCTGCCTACCTTTCCTCATGGACCATGGCTTTGATATTGCATCTACTACGGGCTACACTTTCTCAGAAAATCTAATCGCGTTTGGTACAAATCTATATATCTTCTCAGAAGGATTCGTTAGTTTCCTATCCAGCATAGATCTATTGCATCCGGCACACCTCGGGTTTTTCATACTGCTAATCATCTTAGGGCTGGGTACAAGACCTAGCTCTATTGGTGAAAAAAAGCGAGAAAGAGTTGATATGTTATACGATCTCAAAAATATAAGATACAATATTCTACACAAACCACTTTACATCATTATTTTATTTTTGATAGCATATGTGTTCTCCTATGCTTCGCTGCTTCTGAAGCAAAACTGGTACGTAGCACTGTTTTCCATATTTGGCTGGCTGTCGATCATAGCTATCGTCTCATTGATGGTTGCCCACGCAATCATCATTCTAATAAAAGCTACAGATGAAATACCTGGATTTTGGAAATTTATTCCCTACATTACGATTCCTGTTTCATATCTGTTGATGCGCACATTGTTTTTCTTTTACCCCTTTGGTACTTCAAAATGTATTTCGCTTCTGGTAATGATAATATCTACCGTTCTTGTAATATTTCTTTTGTTAAAATATCAGACCAATAAATTTAAAACCAAAATTGATATGAAATCATTAATGAAACTAGGCGAGGGGAAAAAAGATGGATCAAGATGAACTATTGGAAAATGAGAAAGTAGAAAAGATATTATCCCCACATCCGCTATCCTTTATAGGGCTTCAATCACTTTGTATATTTTTGATAGTGTGGGGTGTGCTGATTGGGTGGTTAGTTAATTTCTCAGACTTTGCAAACTTGTTTGGCAGCAACATATGGCTTCCAACATTGGTATGGGGAATAGTACTACTGGTGGTCGGCGTTGTCGCTTCATTACTTACCATACGCTGGAGAATTTTTTTTCTTTATCTTGGTGTGTTCGTCGGCGGCATTGGGTTAATGTTTTGGATGAGTTCTCTTGAAAGTGCTGGCATTTTCATTCCTTTTTATACGGTTGCTATTTCAATAATAGGTTTTTTGATAGTTGAATTGTACCGGCGATCTCATAAATACATAATTTCGAGTCAGCGAATCGTTTTCAAGGGTGGCGTGATAACTAAGGAAGAAAGAACACTAAGATACGATAAAATTACCGACATTAATTACAAACAAGGTATTTTGGGACAAATTTTTGGTTTTGGAACAATAATACCCATTAGCCAATCCGGTTTTGGTCTTGGTAACGATACCGCCTTTGCTGCAGGGGGGGTGCAATTAGGAGAAAAAAAAGCAAAATTCCTAGGACTTTTTGGTGGTGGCAAAGAAGTTCAGACTCCCCGCACCAGAAGCTATTATGAACTCCATGGCGTCCACCCATATAAAGAAGTGGGGAAAATTGTGGAAAATTTAGTGCAAGGCAACGTAATCACACCATACCAACAGGAGCAAGTAGCATTTCAAAAGGAACAAGTAGATATTCAGAAGCAAATGAGAGATCTTCTTAAGAAACAGAAAAACGCGGGTGAAGATAAACCATCAGATGAAAAATAAGCCATATTTCTAACGCAAAGCTATATTTATAAGATAAGGTTTATTTCTAAAAACCATGGTGCCAAAAAAAATCTTTTTTACAAAAGGCGTTGGAATGCACAAGCACGAACTGCATTCGTTTGAGCTTGCGCTTCGTAGCGCAGGTATTGAAAAATGCAATATTGTGAATGTTTCCAGCATAGTCCCGCCAGGCTGCGAGATTATCTCAAAGAAAAGAGGCATATCTCTTCTTAACCCAGGTCAAATAACATACTGCGTGATGTCTCGGAACAGCACAAACAAGGCAAATAAATTGATAGGCGCATCAATAGGCATTGCCATTCCTAAAGAGGGAAATTCATATGGCTATATCTCTGAATATCATGGGTCTGGAAATATCTGTAAACAAATGGGAGATCATACTGAAGATCTTGCTGCCTCAATGCTTGCCACCACACTAGGCCTGGACTTTGATCCTGATAAAGCCTGGAATGAGAGGAAGCAGGAGTACAAGATGAGCGGAAGCTCCATACAGACGCAGAACATAACCCAAACGGCACATGGGAACAAAGATAACCCATGGACAACCGTTCTTGCTGCCGCAGTATTTTTGGAATAGAAGACATCAAAATGAAATCCCATACTCTATCAAATCTTAAAAGAAAAGAAACAATAACGTATAAAAAGAAAGGGAATTCTGAATAA
>CAYLOF010000095.1:0-6370 GCA_964385215.1 uncultured Thermoplasmatales archaeon | reverse complement strand
GGCAAATTGGATGGTTTGTTGTTGCGATTAATCTTAGCGATATAGCTGCAAAGGGCGGCAAGCCTTTAGGATTGGTTTTATCACTAGGGTTGCCACGGAGCACTTCTGATATATTCCTTAAGGAATTGGTGGAAGGTGCAGATTCGTGTGCAACTATGCACGGTACCTCAATAGTTGGAGGCGATACAAAAGAAAATCCAAATGTAACAATTTGTGGTACTGTTTTTGGCATTGTTATAAAAAATAAGTTCATGAGTCGTAAAGGTGCAAAACCTGGAGATATTGTGGCCGTGACTGGAACACTTGGCAAAGCAGGCGTTGGGCACTATGCACTACAGCACAGCATGGAAAATAAGGAAATCACAAGAGGGCTGTTTGAGCCAATTCCAAGACTTGAAGAGGGAATGGCGCTAGCTGGCTTAAAGGTAATAAATTCATGTATGGATATTTCAGATGGGCTGTCTTCCTCGCTTTATCAATTGCAAGAAGTAAATAACGTTGGTTTTGAAATAGAGAAAGAAAAGATTCCATTAGCGCAGGATTTGATTAAACTTGCAAGTCAGGAAAATTTTGACGCTTACGAGTATGGTTTGCATTTTGGCGGAGATTATGAGCTTTTATTGACTGTTTGTCCTGATAAATTTGAAAAAGTAAAAAGAATTATAGAAAAAACAGGTACTGCCCTTACAGCCATTGGGCAGGTTACTAAGAATAGAGAGATTCATGTTGTTCATGGAGATTCTAAAAAAATATTGCCTAATGACGGATATGAACATTTCAGAGGACGTGATTTTGGTTAACTCTTCATTTTTAGAGCTCATGTACTGTTTTTGGTAAGACTTGTTAAATAAATCTTTTAAAGTACAAATATAAAATATTGTAAGTGGTATACCATGGATAAAAAAGCCATCGCATTTATATTGTTTGTTTTAGTGACCTTGCCGCTTTTTTCTGGATGCTTGGAGGAAAACGGCAATGGCAATGAGATACCGATGGTGGATATTAATTATCCTAGCAATGGAATAACTGTTTCCGGCCTAGTTAAGATACACGGTGTTGCTTCTGATCCAGATGGAGATAAAACTTTGGAAAGAGTAGAAGTTATGATTGATGACGATGAATGGAACGTTGCTGAGGGTACAGCGAACTGGAGTTTTGATTGGGTAACCTATCCGGTTAAAGATGGCCCTTTGAACATATGTGTACGTGTTTGGGATGGTATCGATTACTCGGATTTTGATGAGATAACTGTAATTGTTAGTAATCCTGAGACTGCAGAATCTGATTCTCATAAATGGGCTGTTTTTGTGGCAGCTGCTAATTATCCAGCGGATAATGAAACCAAATTGGGCAACGGTGGTCTTAACCTAGCAGAGGATATGGCTGCATATTTCATAGAAAACTATGATTATTCCACATCCAATGTATTCATTCTTTTTGATGATGGATGGATAAGAGATGATAATGGATATGGTGGTCGTGTGGAGACATTGGAACAGAGAAGTCATGAGTATGATATAACATATGGTGGGGCCACAAGAGAAAATGTGGAAATGATTATACACCATGTTATTGAAGCTTCTAACAGTTTTATTGATAGTGAGGTGTTCATTTGGTTTTTTGGTCATGGCTATGGTAATGAAAATGACGAGTTTACAGGTGGCAAGATACTGGAAAGTAGCGCAATTTTCCTGTGGGATGAGATGATTTCTGATCGTGAACTGGGGGAGCTTTTATATGATTTAAGATCTGAGAAAGCATGCGTTATTGTTGATGCTTGTTTTAGCGGTGGCTTTGCAGATAAAGTAATATATAATTTTCCGACGTTTTTCCTCATGCGTTCAGACATACCAAATTCAGGTAGAATTGTGATATCTGGTTGTAGTAAATTTAGGACAGGATATGCAAGTACGACAAGAGGTCCTTTATTTTCCATGATTTGGTTTGATGGTATTAGAACTGGAGATGCGGATGGTTTTAAATCAGGATTTTTAGATGCGGGGAAACCGCCATCGTTTGGATTCAATAAGGATGAAAAAGTTACTGTTGAAGAGGCTTTTTATTATGCATCATATATGCTAAGAACAGATAGAAATCTTGATGATTATAAAAAAATGGAACCGCAGATTAATGATCAGTATCCTGGTAGGGGCACTTTGCGTAGCAAGAAGGGAATGTTACTAGGGGATTAAAAGTGATATTCATAGAATGTATTTTCAGTGTATCAACGTTCAAAGATTTATAAATATAGAATATAAAAAATTTAATAAAGGAGTTCTTACTTATTGTATATGACGCGGCTGTTATAAATTGAAGAATGAAAAAACTTAATAAAGGTACAAGTATACTTATAATATAGAATAATAAAATTTGATATATAATTATAACTCTCGATGGTGTATATATGGACTTAAAGAAAAACGACAAAATGATATTGGTAGCAGGGGTTGTAATATTAGTAATCGCAGCGATAGGAGTTGCAGTTTATACTTCGCCTGATACGGACGATATCAAAGCTGGGGATACAGAGCCAGAATATGAAACTTATTCATACACCTGGACAAGAAATACAGGAGAAACGCCGATAGGGGATAGTTTGTATATCGGTAAAAAATCTCCGTACTCTGATTCTTTTACCATTACTGCATCATCTGGAAGTGTTTTGACCGATGTCGAAGTTCAGATCAATTGGGAAGATGATAGTACGTATGGTCTTCTTATAAAGAAAGGAAAGGATACATTAACTGCAGATGTCAGTCAGCAAGGCAGTGAACCCATACAAAAATCGAGCGAGGGAAGTGGAAACATGACATTCGCTTTTAATTTGAATGATATACCTTCATCAGATTCTGTATTGGCAGAGGATAAATCTGATGCAGGGAACATCATCGATGGAATGTTCTCTGGTGAAAATGATGAATCCTTCGACATTGAGGCTAGTATAGAAACCGGAGAAAGGATGATTAGAATTTTGAAATTTTTGAAAGACAAGGGAAATGCCTTTGAGTTGAAGGCAAAATATACGTATTACATTTACGAGATAGAGGAACCAGATGAGCCAGATGAAGATGAGGACAAGACCACAGGCGATGATGGCGGATATCACGCTGCCTTAGGTGAATTTTACAAAAATCTTTGTTATGGACGAGGGATGATATAGTTTTTCTAAAATCTATATTTTAAAGCGTAATAGCGCTCCAAAACCACCCATGCCTTCAAATTTTTTTCCTGCTTCGTGCATTGTATTTATTATTGTAAACTTGCTGTTGTTTTGTTTTGCGATTTCGAGTAGATTTTCTCCCTTTTTTGTACGAACCATGACGTCGGTTACCAGTAGTCTTTCCACCGCTCCATTTTTTAAGGCCATGCTTACTTCCTTTTCTCCATAGGTTGCAAGCCCGCTTTTCTTTATCTCCTCGAATAATTTTTCAATTAATTGTGTTTCAAATACCACTCTATTTTCCTTTGTAATGTTTTCTATTATGCCTGATTTTATTGCTTCATGCACACCATTCATACCTGCACTACCAGTTCCATGAACAAGACATTCATCGAAAAGTGATGGTTCCTTATTTTTCCCATATTTCAAAAAATGTTCCTTTGCAAAACCAGGCCCTACGACGACAAGGGGGGAACCCTCATTTTTATTTGTTTTGACTAATGAAAAGATTTCGCCAAAATACTCTTTTTCAATGTCTTTGCTCTCATACATTTTACCTGATCGCTTGGAATCAATGTCTGCAATCCATTGAACACCACTCTGTCTTAGAGCTGCAATGGTGGCAGTATCTTCATCCAGTGATACGAATGTTAATATTGCTTGGTTACGAAGTTTGACTGCTTCATCTATTCTCTCAAGTTGATAATGTTTCCATTCTTTTTTTATGATGGAAACCTTATCCATTTTATCAGCAGTTACATTTAACGTATGAAATGATCCAAGATCCTGAGGCCCTTCCTCTATCGTACCATGTATGCGAAGGCGATCAGAAAACTCATGAAATTTCACTTCTTCTACTCTAATTCCTAGTTTCATACGCTTTTTTTCAGATTTTTTTAATCTAATTTTATCGTCTTTTTGTTCATCAGTTCTATAGGTAACCGCACGGACTAAATCGCCTTCACTAATGATGTTATATAGGTGCCATATGTCGTCAAGATTTTCAGGCATTAATTTTATTTCATCATGGTCAAGATCCTTAAAAATCACCTTCATGTATTACCCCCTCTCTATATTTAGTTCAAGGTTCACTGTTTCAACAATACTTACACCGCCAGGTGGAAGAACCTTATTTATTTGATCGGTATATGTTTCAAAAGCCTTTGCGAGTTTATTTGCGATATCATTCTTTTTTATACTGCCTGGAGTTAAGATAACGTATTTGCTTGCTCGTTTTTTCACAGCATCAACAGGGCCACCCATAACCTTTTTCGTTTCACCAATCATTATCTCGCCAACGGCAATTTCTAGTTTGCATCTATAATAATTTCGCTTTCCACGAATAATAAAAGCGCCTTTTGGGACAAATTCTCCACTCTGAGGTGTTTTGCTTACTTGTTCTGGGAGAACCCAGTATGCTTGCGCTTCGGTGAACTGTTTCCAGGCTTTGGAATAACAAGCTGAAAAAATGCAAGCCTCCTCCAACGTTTCTTCAGATATTGGAAGTTTTTCACCATCTGGTCCTTTGCCTTTAATCACACAACTCGGCGCACCCTGAATATCGGCATGGGCATATCTGTCTCCATCATTCAAATATTTTTTTACAACTTGGTCGTTACTCTTTGCATTTTTACCGCCTATGACAATGTTGCCCTCGTTTGAAATAAACCATCGAAAACGTTCAAACCATAAAAGTTTACCTTCTGTTGTCTTTATTTCTTTCTCTTGATTTTCAGCCTCTTTCTTTTTGACTGTTTTTATGAGTTGTATTGTTTTCACGATTGATTGTTGTGCACCTGCTAATTTGTTCCTATACTTTTTACTATCATCATATGCTTTTTCAGCGTTTTTGGCAACAGTCTTTCTGAAATCTAATTTTACCTTGGAGATATTTCCCGTAGTATCTTTTAGATAAACAACAAGTAAATTTCCAACAGGATCAAACTCCTTGACAATTTCTTTTTCATTAATCCTTCTTATTCCCTCTGCTTTGTCTTTTTGTTCTAAAATATTGGTTATTTCATTTAGGAGTTCTTCGCACTGTTTGTAATTTAGGTAGATAAGATCTCCTTCGATTCTTTTTATTTCAATTTCTTTTTCTAGTTTTTTGACAGCTTCTTTCTGTTGTCTAAGTTGTCTATTTAATTTTCCAATTTTTTTCTCGGTTTTACTTTCCTTTTTTTTTTCTAGTTTTTTGACGCTTGTAAACTTCTCTAAAGATCTAGTAAAATTGACAACTTCTTTGAACTCCTTGTTCTCATAACTTTCAAACTTAAAAGGAAGTATGTCGATTGTTTTTCCATCTTTTTCAACTAAAACTGGTTCAAATTCCTTAGTTTTGAATAATTCTAAGAAATCCGATAACGCAGCAAATACCTTCTCTATGGTCTCGTCATCTAACTCTTCTATTTTGATATTCTTGTCAATATTTGCTCGAGTGCAGATCTCTTCGGCAATCGATCCACTTAAATTGACATTAACAGCTATTGTTCGTACTAAATCTGTTTTACTTTCCTTTAACAGTTCTGAAAACTTTTCTTTTGTTAGATTAAATGGATCTGTTTGAGGTGGTGGAGGAATATATTCTCCCCTGCTTTTTACTGCTCTATGGGCCCAATGTTGCTTGATTAGTGGAAGTATGATTTCTCCGTTAGGATTTACAAGAATAATGTTGCCCTTTGAGAAAAATTCAATTATGAGGGAGTATTCTCCTTCCTTTTTACTAATTTTTAGTTCTATTATTCTGTCAAAGTCGTGCTGTAAGATTCCTGTAATCTTACCATTGAGTAAATATTTCCGTAGAGTCATTGCAAAAGTCGAGGGTTTTAAAGGAGTTTTAAACTTTTTTTGTGTAAGGCATAATAATTCGCCATTTCTAATGAAGATTGATTCTTTTTGCTTTGTTTTAATGTTTTTAATTCTAATTAATAAATCGTCACGAGTAAGTTGATATATCTTGTCTATGTAACTCCCCTTTAACTCTTGGAGATCCAGGGCAATTACATAAAAATCAAATGATGATAGTTGCCGTTTCATTTTACAGCGTGTATATGTTGTGTTATTAAAAAAGACTGTTATGTTGGATAACTTCAAAAGAAAGAAGAAGAGGGATGGGATGGAAGGAATGAGGTGAATCTGATAATATTGGCAGATATGCCAGCAATGCTGGCATGTCCCCCGTATCTCACGTCGTTCTAATTGCATAAAGGT
>CAYLOF010000094.1:0-6376 GCA_964385215.1 uncultured Thermoplasmatales archaeon | reverse complement strand
ATCAGAGGCAGCTTTTAAATATGAAAAGTTGTATACTGCCTTACTCTTATCTAATAGGTGAACCATGGGTAAAGGAATAAATGCGGCACGAAAACTCAAAAAAAATAGAAAAAACCAACTATGGAACGATAGGTATTACAAAAAAAGAGTACTTCATTTAAAGGAAAAGGCAGATCCACTTGGGGGAACAGCCCAAGCCAGGGGCATTGTTATCGAAAAGGTAGGTATAGAAGCGAAACAGCCCAACTCTGCTATTCGTAAATGTGTAAAGGTACAGCTTATAAAAAATGGAAGACAGATTACTGCTTTTGCTCCAGGTGATAATGCCATTGGTTTTATTGATGAACACGATGAGGTAATGGTAGAGGGAATAGGCGGTAGAATGGGAAGAAGTTACGGCGATATTCCTGGTGTTCGATTCAAAGTTATAAAGGTAAATGATGTATCTCTCAGAGAAATGGTTAGAGGGAAAATTGAGAAGGCAATGAGACGATAAACATGATTCAAAAAAAGAATAGCGAAAAAATTACTCATTTCTTCCCTGTTTTGGCAAAATACAACATGGATGATGTCAAAGTGGAAGACAAGGGACTAGAAAGATACATAAATCTAGATACTGAAAATATCTATCTTGGTGCAGTTTTTGCAAATAAAATGTTTGCCAAATCTAAAGTCCCTATAATAGAGCGTATGATAAACAACATAATGAGAACTGAGAAGTATACCGGAAAGAAGATTAAGGCATATAAGGTTGTAAAATCCGCTCTTGAAATTATTGACAAAAGGACAAAATCCAATCCTATGCAAGTACTTATCCATGCCCTTCAGAATTCTGCACCCAAAGAAGAGACAACAAGGTTACGTTTTGGCGGGATATCTGTTCCCAAGGCAGTTGATACAGCTCCACAGAGGCGTATTGATATTGCCATCCGGAATATCTGTACCGGTGTAGTCAATACCAGCCATAAGAACAAAAAACGTATGGAAGTTTGTCTTGCAGAGGAGATAATAAAGGCATCTAAAAATGATGTATCTTCTTTTGCCGTAGCTAAGAAAAATGATGCTGAGAGAGTTGCCAAATCAGCCAGATAGGTAATTTAGATTTGTAGAATATTATGTGGGTTATATAAGGAGTAGTTACTATGAGTAAAAAGGAAGACAATATAAAAAAAGCAATGAACCTAATGAATAAATTAGATTACATTCGCAACATAGGAATAGCTGCGCATATTGACCATGGAAAAACAACACTTTCAGATAACTTGCTCGCCGGCTGTGGAATGATGAGTGAAGATCTTGCTGGTAAACAGCTTGTTCTTGATTTTGATGAGCAGGAGCAAGACAGAGGCATTACAATTAATACTGCATCTGCATCCATGGTACACGATTTTGAAGATAATAAATATCTTATTAATCTTCTTGATACTCCAGGACACGTTGATTTTGGGGGAGACGTAACGCGTGCAATGCGCGCTGTCGACGGATGTGTTGTTGTTGTATGTGCTGTTGAAGGAGCCATGCCTCAAACAGAAACTGTTGTACGTCAGGCACTTCGCGAAAATGTCAAACCTGTTTTGTTTATCAATAAAGTTGACCGATTAATCAACGAGCTAAAAGTAACACCTGAAGAAATGCAGCAACGTTTTATTAAAATAATTGCCAAGTTCAACGACCTTGTTGATAAGATGATTCCTGAAGAATTCAAAGGCAAATGGAACGTTAGAGTAGAAGATGGTAGTGTAGCTTTTGGATCTGCTTACTACAACTGGGCAATTTCGGCACCCTACATGGAAAAAACAGGTCTTAGTTTCAAAGACATCTATGACTATTGTAACAACGATGACCAAAAAACATTGGCAAAGAAAACACCCATTCACGAAGTATTACTTGACATGGTCGTGGATCACCTTCCATCTCCAAAAATTGCACAGAAGTACAGGATACCTCATATTTGGCGTGGGGACCCAGAGAGCAATCTTGGAAAAAGCATGCTTGAAACTAAGGAAAGTGGACCCCTTGCGCTTATGATTACAAAAATTATTATGGATCCACATGCAGGCGAAGTAGCAGTAGGAAGGATGTACAGTGGAAAAATTACACGAGGACAAGAGGTCTATGTGACGGGAATGCCAAAGGTCAATCGTGTTCAGCAAGTTAATCTCATGGTAGGATCAGATAGAATCCCTGTAGAATACGTAAGTGCAGGAAATATTGTTGCAGTTACGGGCATAAGAGATGCAATTGCAGGCAGTACTGTTACAGGCAACTCAGAAGATGAACCTTTTGAACGTATCGTACATATATCTGAACCGGTTGTCACAGTTGCAGTAGAAGCAAAACACACAAAGGATTTGCCTAAATTGGTAGAAGTACTTCATACTGTTTCAAAAGCAGACCCAAGCATTAAAGTAAATATTAACCAGGAAACTGGGGAAAATCTGATGGCCGGTATGGGGGAACTTCATCTTGAGATCACGGAATATAGAATTAGAAATGAATATGGCGTAGACATTGTATGTTCAGAGCCAATCGTTGTATATCGTGAGTCTGTAGCAAAGAAAAGTCCAGGTAAATTTGAGGGGAAATCACCCAACAAACATAACAGATTTTACATTGAAGTTGAACCATTGCCTGAAAAGATCGCAAAGGCATTGTATAACAATGAAATTCCAAGTAACGCAAAAAAATACAAAAAGGAAGTAATGAAAATTTTGCAAAATCTTGGAATGGATAAAGTTACTGCAAAAGGAACTTTCGATATTCAAGGATTAAATATGATTACTGATGTCACCAAAGGTATCCAGTATCTTTCTGAAACCCATGAGCTTATTAAAGAGGCCTTTCAAGAGGTTATGAAGAGTGGACCAATTGCCTCTGAACCTTGTCAGGGAATGCTAGTTAGACTTGTTGATGCCAAACTTCACGAGGATGCGATACACAGAGGACCAGCACAGGTTATCCCCGCAGTGAGAAACGCCATATATGGTTCAATAATGAGCTCTGGTCCAATACTTCTCGAACCTATGCAAAAGGTATTCATAAGTACCCCACAGGATCTCATGGGAGATGCTTCAAAAGAGTTGAATCAGAGGAGATCTGTTGTACGAGATATGACAACTGAGAAAGACATGGTAAACGTTGACGCGAAGGCGCCAGTTGCAGAAATGTTTGGCTTTGCATCTTCAATACGATCTGCTACCGGTGGAAGGGTACTTTGGAACACAGAAAACATAGGATTTGAACCACTACCTAGGCATCTTCAGGATCAAATAGTAACACAGATACGAGAAAGAAAAGGTTTGAAACCAGAGCCGTTCCCACCGGAATACTACATGGATTAAAACCTTCCATTTCTTTTTTGCTAAAAAAATCATAAATTATTAGATATATAACTTAGTTGTCGTAGTAGGTGAATAGATGGAAAGAGGAAGTATAAACATAAACAAACATTATGAACTTGAATACCGCTATTTTGACAGAGATACTGGTTACAAATATTTTAACAGAAAATTTGAGATTTATCTTATTGAAAAGAAAAATCTAAGAAAAAACTATGTATTGCACATGGATAATTGTGATACATCTCCGGGCAAATGGTCCCCACATATTCACAAGGCATCCAATGTTAACAAAAAATTATATTTTGGTGTGTCGACACTCAACTGGAATGACGTAAAAAGTAACCTTGCAGGCTGCATAGTTGACGAAATAGGGGAAAAAAGCAGGGAACATGTAAAAAAGGCCATTGGAAAACTGTCATCTCCAAAGCTGTAGATGGGGGAATCTATGAATGTCGATAATTTTTATGATGCGGCTCACTAGTACTCTGTAATTTTGTATTTATCATGCACTGGTTCGTATATCTGTCCATTGCGTTTGAGCCGATCTAATACTTCTTTAATCTTGTCGGCAGCCAAACCTTTAGTTTCTGCTTCAGTAATTATCTCACTTCTGGCTGCGTTTCCATCTTTAGATTCATCACACAGTCTTTTTATGGTATCCATAATCACGCGCATCCGGTCATGTTGACTATGACTTATGCCTGTTGCAATGATATCAATATCAATCTTGCCAGTCTCTCTATCCGTCCCCACTCTTCGGAGATATTGATCAATTGTAGAAATCGATCTCTTAGCATCATCAACAGTAACCTCCTCACTTAGTCTAATCCGAGCGCTTGCCTCAGCCAATCGCACAAATGCTTCTAACTGTCGTGGGGTAAATGGAATGGATTCTTCAGATGAGTTCCTGAAATCTACATAATAGTTTTTCACCATCTCTAAAGCATCATCACTCATAACAGGGAAAATATTTCTCTTTGCATATGCCACATATTTGCGTAGAAACTCTGGTTCAAAAGTTGGCATAACACTTTCCATCAGGGCATCTCTCTCTTTTTTATCATATTTTGATTTTTTTGACTTTGTAATGTTCTCATGAACCTCTCCTGCTTTATGGGTTCGCAAAATATGAGTTGCAAGCTCTGTATCCCTCCCTCTGCTAGGTTTATCAAGAATAGAAAATATGAGATCAAAACGAGAAAGCAGAGCAGGCGGCATGTTTATCTGTTCGTGCATAGGCATAAATTCATCAAAACGTCCAAGTTTTGGGTTTGCCGCAGCTAGAACTGCACATCGTGATTTTAACGTAGCGCTTATTCCTGCTTTTGCAACAGAAATTTCTTGTTGTTCCATTGCCTGATGAAGCGAACTACGATCCTGATCGCTCATTTTATCTATTTCATCAATACATGCAATCCCCATATCAGCTAAAACCAATGCTCCTGCCTCCAATGTCCACTGTCCTTCGCCAAATTCATCACGAACGGCAGCAGCGGTAAGACCAGCTGCAGATGATGCCTTTCCTGAAGCATAAATACTTCTGGGAGCAAGTTTGGATAGGTAGTTAAGCATCTGTGATTTTGCCGTACCGGGATCTCCTACAAACAATGTGTGAATGTCTCCTCGTATATATGTGCCGTCAGGCATTTTTTTAGACAAACCTCCAAATAATTGCAAAACCAGAGCGTTTTTTTCTACATCCATTCCATAAATAGTTGGAGCCATGCTCTGTCTCATTTTTTCATATATTTCAGGATCTTTGCTTATCTTCAAAATCTCCCTTTCATCTTCCTCAGACACGTCCACCTCTTCAAATGCTAGTTGTTGATTTTCAATACTGGCTGCATCCATAATCTTATCAAAAGAAGTCAACCGAAATGTTCCTCTTCGTCTCTGTTTGGAATGCAAAATGCCATTCACAATTACTCTATCTCCTGGAGCTATTTCCCCTACAAGATCATCTTCAAGGTAAACACTGATTTTTTCAGGTTGAGCGCCGCCTCTCAATCCCTCAGGGTTCTCCTGAATCTCGATTTTTTGAGAATCAACAAATGTAGACAGGTTAGCTAAAAGTTTAAACGAAGATACTCTTCCACATCCACCTTGATCTTCATAGCATTCAGTAGGTTCCTTTAAAATATCTTCATCTTGCTCTACTTTAATGACGGCTCCGCATTTTTGACAGAGAAACGCAGCCACTTGGAGTTTAGGCCTTACCTCCGTTCTTTTCTTAACTAAACCTTCAATAGCTTTGAATTTTCCTAGATGGTTTGCTCTGATGTTTCTTATAATTACTTTATGTAGATCAGGAAGATTTGTAACTCTAAAATGAAGTTTTATTTTGTTTTCAGCAGCAACGTCAATATTTTTTAACGCCTCTTCGGCATTAAATATGACTTTATATGGTTGATTAATTAGTTTTTCAGCCAATTCCGGATATGTTCTATCAATATCCCAATAATCAACGATTAAACTACGTTTTTCAGGATATTCTAAAGCAACAGTTTCAATCTCAGATTTGTAATTTTCTTCAAAAAAACTCTGCCATGATGCTGCCAAACTCTCATCCTTCAATAATTGTACCATATATTTTCTCCCCTAATTTTTTAATCGTGAAGTACGTATCCAATCTGGTAATTTTAGCGGGTGTAGAAACACTTTGAGTGGGTGCACGTTTCATCTATTGACTGCCCATCTGCATTCTCAACCCCGTTAACCCTTCGAGCATCGGCAGTTTGCGGTAAGGCTGCTCACTTCCGTGCCTCACCCGATTTCCGCAACTAAGATGTACATATGATCCTCCGATCATATGTGGTCATCACCTCCAATCCCAAAGGACAGGGTCTCATCGTCAACAGACGGATCAATAAATGCTCGTTACATCGCCTCTTAGTTTTGACTCCAGCATAAAGACGATTTCTGGTTACAGGGAACGTCTACCTCCCCAGTCTATTCTACACCTATCGCCATCGTTTGTTTTACAATGATCTTCGCATAATTGTTAACAGATTTCTAAAGAATTGAAAGAATACTAA
>CAYLOF010000093.1:3448-6397 GCA_964385215.1 uncultured Thermoplasmatales archaeon | reverse complement strand
AAAGCAAAACGTGTAACAAAGGATAGACCACAAGAGGTTTTCACAGATGGCATGCTGTCCTATCCTAAAGCGATTGTAAAGGAACTTGGTAAGCGTGGTGTAAAAGGTAATTGGGGTTTTTGGAGTCCGCATGTAAGAGTACCTTCCATTCGTGCAAAGGAGAGCAATAACCGTATTGAGCGTTTTCATGGCACGGAAAAGGAACGCACTAAGGTTATGCGTGGTTTCGATAACGATAAGGGTTGTGCAAACCTTATGGAGGGTTTTCGTGTTCATTATAATCTTGTTAAAAACCATCAGGCACTTGGTTGTACACCATCAGAAGCAACAGGAAAACTTGGTATTGATGGTTTCAGATGGTATAACATTTTGAAAATGGCAATGATAAAATAGATTAATTGAGCAAATATAAACTTTCATCTGGAATAAATTGTTCGAACCATCTACCAGAATGATTAGGTTTGGGATTTACATGAATAACACCTTGGCAAACATCTACCAAATCAAAATCATTATTAAAAACTAATATTCTATATGAATTTGGCAAGGCGATAGATATATTGCCCCCTATCCATGTTGCATTGAACTCTATTTTCCAATTCAAATGATAAGCACCAGTATCTTTGCCAATATCTTCCTCAACCCATGTCACATTTAAATCTGAGTGGTTTAATAACTTAGCTATGGGATTAAAATTTTTATTGTATTTAATATCCTCGATTTTACATGAATTATATATCGATTTATTAAAACCAATATCGAAAAATACTGGAGCAGGTCTGAAATCGTCTTTATAACTTCTATGTACTAGTAATACCATCATAACTTTTTGACTATTAATTTCACCATATGTTTTATTATCCCATATAATTATAGCTCCCTTAACAGCCTCATTAAAAGTTAAACTAGGTTTTGGAATTACAAAATCAACAGATTGTGACCATTCACTTTCATGACCGCTTTTATCTCTTGATTTGACTCTTATACTAAATGTATCATAAGATGGAAAAGTATAATTTTTTAACACATTTTGTCCAGATGCATAATATTTAGTCCATCCACTATAATTGCCATCTCCCCAAGAAAAATTATATTTAACCCTTTCTGAATCGGGATCAGTTGAACTAGTTGAAAAAATGAAAGATCTACTGTTTTGTTGTTGAACCATGATAGGTGGCTCTGGTGCTATAGGATTAGAATTTGCAGTAACACTTTCATAACCTATAAGTATAACACCAACAATAATACCAACAATTACAGGTGCAATGATTATTTGAAGCATATTTTTTCTAACAACTTTCATAAATGTTTTGTAATCCATATTTTCCTCTTCTTTATTATATATATACTTGTAGTACAACATTATAAAGCTTACCATTGAATATAAAATCATTATCAGTATAATATATTCAAAATCACCCGAAATGTTACAAACTAAAAAATTATTCAAAAATCAACCCCCATCACCCGATTGCGTTCCAATACCGAACGATAGGAAGTTTTATATATAACGTCTCTAATGGCATTTAAAAGGATATCGAAAGATATAAAAGGTCCAAGGGGGAATAATCTTAATGATTCAATCAAAATCGAAGAAGAAAAATAAGGATAAACAAACTATAGAAGAAGTTACTCAATGTCCAGAGTGCGGTAGCACACATTTAACTAAGGATTACTCAAGGGCGGAATTGGTTTGTGAGGATTGCGGGTTAGTTATTGATGAGGCTTTCATTGATCACGGTCCAGAATGGCGTGCTTTTGACAGTGACCAACGTGAGAAAAGAGCCCGTGTCGGAGCTCCAATGACATATACGATTCACGACAAAGGTCTTAGCACAATGATTGGTTGGAAAAATCGTGATTCATATGGAAAATCAATTCCTACAAGAAACAGAGCGCAACTTTATCGTCTTAGAAAGTGGCAGAGAAGAATTAGAATAAGTGATGCCACCGAACGAAATCTTGCATTTGCGTTATCTGAACTGGATAGAATGGCATCCGGTATGGGTCTACCGAGAAACGTCAGGGAAACGGCGGCTATGATTTATAGGAAAGCCGTCCTTAAAAATCTGATACGTGGACGTAGTATCGAAGGTGTATCTGCAGCTGCTCTTTACGCGGCTTGTCGTCAATGTAACGTACCAAGAACGCTTGATGAGATTGCAGGATCTTCAAGAGTATCAAGAAAAGAAATTGGAAGGACATATCGATTTATTGCCCGTGAACTGGGGCTTAAACTTATGCCAACCTCGCCAACGGATTACATTTCAAGATTTTGCAGTGAACTTAAATTATCTGGAGATGTACAATCCAAATCAATAGAAATACTAAAAGACGCGGCGGATAAAGAGCTCACAAGTGGGCGAGGCCCAACAGGTGTGGCTGCTGCATCAATTTATATTTCATCAATTTTATGTGGCGAACGGAGAACGCAAAGAGAAGTGGCTGATGTGGCAGGTGTAACGGAAGTCACTATCAGGAACAGATACAAAGAACTTGCAGAAAGACTAGATATTGATATCATCCTTTAATTTTCATGACTCGCTGGTATCAGGAAAAGAAGAGAGAACATTTCTATAAAGAAGCTAAAAAGATAGGGTATCGCGCTCGCTCAGCTTTTAAATTAAAGCAAATTCAAAAGAAATTTAAAATTATGCGAAAGGGTGATACAGTTATTGATCTGGGTGCTGCTCCTGGCGGATGGAGTCAGGTTGCAAAGGAGATTGTTGGTGAGACTGGCACGGTGATTGGCATAGACCTTTCGCGCGTCCAACCAATAACTGGAATTACATTTTTACAGGGTGATTTAACCAAGGACTCAATTTTACACGAAATAAAACAGGTAATAACAGATAAAAAAGTGGACGTAGTACTATCTGATATGTCTCCTAATATTTCTGGAAATTACTCGATCGACCATGCAAGAAGCATCTATCTTTGTGAACAATC
>CAYLOF010000093.1:0-3348 GCA_964385215.1 uncultured Thermoplasmatales archaeon | reverse complement strand
AATAGTATTAATATCACTTATGATATGCTGTAATAATTAGAGGCATACGGATGACAAAAAATCAGGTGCTTAACCTAGATAGTTTCTTCGATACTACAATATCCGATGTAGAAAAAATGATTACATCTACCATTTCTAATAAAAAAATAACTTCGATATTAACGGCTGGAAAACGCCTGCGTCCTCTGGTTGCACAACTCTCATTTAAGGTCTGTACTGGGGGTAAAGAAACTCCCTATCAATATCAGAGATTTATTGAAAGTACTGTTGCTATCGAACTTGCTCATACTGCATCTCTTGTTCATGATGATATCATCGATAAAGATAAAATGCGCAGAGGTAAACCTGCATTTCATGTTACGGAAGGCATTCCGAGAGCTCTTTTGATTGGGCATCGAATGCTATCAATAGGTTTTAATATCGCGCTTAATCATGGAAAAAAATTTGCCAAATTATATGTTGATACCTGGGATGAGGTTTTAAATGGCGAGTTAAGAGAGGTGGATTATGATGCGGAGTATGATGGTGATGCTATCAAGAATGATACAGGTGGCATAACTTCAAAATCCAAGATTTTTAAAGAATATTTCAAAATAATCAATATGAAAACAGCGTCGTTATTTTCCTCAGCATGTAAGGCAGGGGCAATTGAAGCAGAAGCGTCCGGAGAGATATTGGATATTTTAGCTAATTATGGGAGAGAAATCGGTCTTGCTTACCAACTTGCTGATGATCTTGTGGATCTTGAAAATGGAGAGATGATTGACAGTGTGATTATTCCTCTTCTCACAAGATTGGAAAATAAAACAGTTGATAATAATTCTTTAAAAGTAAATTCTATAAGGAAAAAAATTGCAAAAAATTCATCAAAAATTAAGCAACTATATATTGATGAAATTAGACGGCATGTTAAAAAAGCTGAAAATTTAAGCAAATCTGAGACGATACCTTCTTCTCCTTATAAAGATCTCCTTATGCAAGCTCCATCTTATATTGCCAATAGAATGCTAAAGGAAATAAATATTGAGATATAAAACCGGTTTTTGCCCTATCTTGAATTACTCTTTTCTTTGTTTTTATTCACAGTTTTATATGCTAGGGCCATAATGGCTATGATTAGAAGAATCACGATTATTAGAACTCCTAGTAAAAAGTTTGTAACGAAAACTGATAGAATTGCATCAGCAAAATATCCTATCATCAGGCAACCAGTCACAGCACCTACCGATATCGCAAAGAAAATATTCCATGGTTTCATACCAATCAACCGTCCAACGATGGAGCCAACAAGACCGCCGGATCCTTGGAATGGAACCATAACAAAAAGTATGATTCCGATGAATCTTAGCGGTTTAATCCAACTATATTTGCTCGAAGATTTTCTTCCGATGGTTTCGACCTTTGCAATAAAGTGACCAATTAGTGGAACTTTCTTTGCAAAATCGTAATTCCAAACGAGAAACAGTGCTACTATTATGTCAACGAATGCTATAGACAAAGCCATCACTAGGGGGTCTATTCCTGCTAATATCCCTCCTGGAATAATTGTTTCTTTGCCAAGTGGTGGAAAAAAATATCCTGAGATTAAGGACCAGAACTTAAGTTGTAGACCTCCATCTAATAGCAAACCAATGCTACCAACAACACCTAACCCAATCATAAATGGTGCAAAGAATTTTGCAAGGCGAATTAATATTTTTGATTCTATTTTTATATCCATGGCACTGGCACCTTAATATTTCATCAGCATAAAGACTGTTTCGATATAATTAGATGGATATGACAATGGCAGCATGATCTTTTTCATAATGTGATATGTCTATTATATCAACAATCATAAGTTTATGTTTCTTAAGTTCACCCGTGACCAGTTCATATACTTTTTTTGGTTTTATGGATATATCGATACTTCTAGCCTTTACCATGATAATCCCCTGCCCATCTTTCTTAAGATATCTATTAACATTGTTTATGAAAATTTCAGATTGATTTCTTTGTGAAATATCTTGGTACAAGAAATCTACGGTAGGAACAATTGCACTATATCTATCTGGATGATTTGCATCAGACAGTATTGGCATTATATTCTCTCTTTTTTTACTCAATTCCAATAAATCTTTTACTGCAAAAGGAGATTTTTCGACTGCATAGACTGCTCCCTCCTTTGCAATATCTGAGATGTGGCTGACAGTAGTACCTGTTGCAGCACCTAAATACAATATATGTGAGTTATAAGATAGATTTATGTTTGAAAGTCCATTAAGAATTGCAGCAGCAAGTTTACTTCTATATGGATTCCAGGATCGGAATTCCCCGTTCTTATGCTTTATCAGCCTCTCACCGTATACCTCTATTCCTCTGCACGACTGAAGATTCTTGGTAAATATTCGATTTCTTTCTATAAAAACCCCTTTCATATCTCTTTCTTTCATTAATGGCAGTTATGCGATGTATTTGATAAATACTTTGTCGAAATCTTAAATTACAGTTACAATATATACCCCGGCCGATGACCATGGTAAAAAAATCTCCGTTGAACAATATTCATAAGGAATTTGGGGCAAAATTCACAGAGTTTGCTGGCTTTGAAATGCCTATACAGTTTTCCTCAATAAAAGATGAACATCTTACGGTAAGAAAAACGGTTGGACTTTTTGACGTATCCCATATGAGTAATGTATGGGTTGCTGGCAAAGAGGCAGAAGAACTGATAACACTTACAACAGTAGAAGATGCATCAAGAATCAAAGATGGCATGAGCCAATATACCGCAATTTTAAGAGAAGATGGAACAATTATTGATGATACCATTTTTATGCATCTTGGAGGCAAATATATGATAATACCAAATGCGGGTATGTCAGATGAGGTTACCCGGTGGTTAAATGATAAAGCCGAGGAACACAACATTTCTGCGGCAGCAGAAGATGTCTCCAGAGACTATGTGATTCTTGCAATTCAGGGACCAAAATCAAGGGAGACATTGCAAAAGCTTACAGATACCGATCTTAAGACAGTTGGATTTTTTGGCTGTCAATATGCCGATGTAGCAGGTGTAAAATGCATAATTTCTCATACGGGTTACACGGGGGAATTAGGATTTGAATTGCAGATTACCCCACCAGAAAAAGCAGAAGATTTGTTTTATAAGATTCTAGAAGCTGGAAAGGAATTTGGTATAAAACCGATTGGACTTGGCGCTCGGGATACATTGAGACTCGAGAAATGTTTCCTCCTTGCAGGAAACGAATTTGAAGGCGGAAGAACACCACTTGAAGCAATAATGTCCTGGACGATAAATTGGGATCACGAGTTTATTGGAAAAGATGCTTTGTTAAAACAAAAAGA
>CAYLOF010000092.1:0-6604 GCA_964385215.1 uncultured Thermoplasmatales archaeon | reverse complement strand
ATTGAAAATCTACGAAAAAAAATGGCCCATGTATCTATAAAGAATCATAAATTTGGGGCCCTTAACCCAAAGGCACAATTCTATCAGAAGATGGGAGATCTTGATGTTGAAACAGTACTCAGTGGAAGAATGATTTCTTCTCCCTTATCTCTATATGACTGTTGCCCTATGACAGATGGCGGCAGCGCTGCCATAGTCACAACTGATGAAATAGCTAAAGATTTAATCAATAAGCCAGTATATGTATTAGGAACGGGACAGGCAAGTGGAGGTGCTCTTTTCAGACAGGGGGCAGATATGGTTAAAGCTGAACCGCGTAGAAAATCATCTCAGATGGCATATAAAGAAGCAGGGATAAAGCCCGATGATGTAGACGTTGTTGAGATACATGACTGTTTTACCATAGCAGAAATAATTGCCACTGAGGCACTTGGGCTATTTGATTACGGCAAAGGTGCAGATGCTGCAGAGCAAGGTGAAACCGATTTGGGTGGAAAGGTAGTAGTAAATCCAGATGGAGGACTTATCGGCAAAGGGCATCCGGTAGGGGCTACTGGTACATCCCAGATATATGCTCTAACTCGTATATTACGAGATGAATTCAAATCAACGAGTGTTAAAGGAGCAGAGATAGGCCTCACTGACACGTTGGGAGGAGATTTTGGAACACTTTGTAATGTACTATTGGGAAGAGGGAGATGAATAAATGGCTGAGATAACTTTTAAGGAATATTTTGATGCTTTGCTTGAAGGCAAACTAGTAGGTTTGAAATGCCAAGATTGTAGCGCAATTACCTGCCCACCCAAGAATACTTGCAATGAATGCGGAAGCTATAATTTGGAAAGAACTACTCTATCTGGCAGAGGGAAAATCATGACATTTACAAGTACTTACATCCCACCAAGCGGTTATGAAAAGGAGGCCCCCTTTGTCATTGGGATGGTGAAACTTGAGGAAGGGCCCTGGATAATAGGAAGAATTGATATCGCTCCGGGCAAAGCAGACGAACTTAGTGGAAAGCTGATTGGTAGAGACATAGAAGTATCTGGCAAGGAGTTTCCATCTGAGCAATTTTATCCAGATAAAGATAGAAGGGTTGTTCCGATATTCAAAATGATAGATAAGTGAGGTATTGACGATAGAAATATAAGGTGCTTAAAATGGATATTAAAAAAATAGGTGTAATTGGTGCCGGTCAGATGGGGCATGGCATAGCCCTAGTGGCTGCAAAAGCTGGTTTTAGCGTAATTTTAAGAGATATCAAAGATGATTTTGTCAAAAGTGGAATAGATAAAATAGAGCGTTTTCTTGATAAGAGCATTGAAAAAGGGAAGATGACTGCCGACGAGAAAGAAAAGATTCTTTCAAATGTGAAAGGCACGACAAAAATTGATGATCTAAAAGATGTTGATCTAGTCATAGAAGCAATCTTTGAAAATATAAAGGTAAAAAAAGAACTGTTTGAAGGGCTAGACAAAGTATGCAAAAAAGAAACGTATTTTGCATCCAATACTTCAACCATTCCCATAACGGATCTTGCCTCAGCTACAAGTAGGCCCGATAAATTCATTGGCATGCATTTTATGAACCCTGTACCTTTGATGAAGCTAATCGAGGTCATACGAGGTCTAAGAACATCTGATGAAACAACAAAGTTGATCAAAGATCTTTCAGAAAAAATGGGGAAGATACCGGTCGAAGTCAATGATGGCCCTGGTTTTGTATCAAATCGCGTTCTCATACCCATGATAAATGAAGCAGCCTTCTGCCTCATGGATGGTACTGGAACTGCTGAAAACATTGACAATGTTATGAAACTTGGAATGAATCATCCAATGGGTCCACTGGCACTTGCAGATCTTATTGGCCTAGATGTATGTTTAGATATCATGAACGTACTCTACGAAGGTTTTAACGATTCAAAATATAGACCTTGCCCACTTCTCAAAAAAATGGTCCAAGCAGGCTACCTTGGTAGAAAAACCGGGAAAGGATTTTATGACTATAGCAAGTAGGTGAAATATTCATGGCTTACAAAAATATCATAATAGAAAAAAAAGAAGGTATTGGAACCATAAAAATTAACAGACCAAAGGTACTGAACGCATTAAACAAAGAGACAATACAAGAGATTTCCAAAGCTGTTGACGAACTTGACCAGGATAAAAAAATAAAAGTTGCAATACTAACTGGTGAAGGAAAGGCATTTATTGCAGGGGCAGACATCAGTCAGATGAAGGATATGACTACTCTTGAGGCAAAGGAATTCGCAGAACTGGGACATAAAACACTTTTAAAAATCGAAAACTCCCGACTTCCTTTTATCGCAGCAATTAACGGATACGCTCTTGGGGGTGGATGTGAAACCTTAATGGCATGTGATATCTGCATTGCATCAAAAAGTGCAAAGCTTGGTCAACCAGAGATTAACCTTGGCATTCACCCTGGTTTTGGCGGAACACAAAGATTACCAAGACTTGTTGGAAGAATGAAGGCAAAGGAACTACTTCTAACTGGTAGAAATATCGATGCAGATGAAGCTTGCCGTATTGGCCTTATAAATATGGTTGTAGAAGATGACAAGCTGATGGAAACAACAGAGAAAATTGCAGGTGAAATTGCAGGTAAATCACCAATTCAAACACATTTCATCAAATCTCTAGTAAACAAGGGTACAGACATCGATTTGCATTCGGCTTGCTCTTTAGAAATTTCATACTTCTCAGCAAGTTTCTCAACAGAAGATCAAAAAGAAGGAATGTCTGCATTTCTAGAGAAGAAAAAACCAACGTTTAAAGGAAAATAAAGAATTACTGACTGTATTTTAGTAGAATACAACTAACAAAAAAAAGAAGAAATGATTTAATTTTTCATTTCTTTTAGATTTCGCACATTCATCACTGCACCAATGATAACAATTGCACCAGTAACAGTAAAAACAATTATTTCAAGCAACCACTCACCATATGCATTGTAAATTATCATAACACTGTGTTCCGGATTCGATGCACTATGAGTAAACACCAATAACATCAGTACAAAAGGGACTGCAAGGATAGATGAAATAGTTGAAAACAATGTAGTTTTCGTGGGTTTCCCGTGAATCTCTTTTGATACTGGAGTATTTGTATTCTTCACTCAAATGCACCACTTTCACAATTCCTACAGTATTCTCGATCATCATCGTTTGGTGTGCCACAGTTTACGCAGATTTTCATCTTAAATCAACTTCTTCCACTCAGTTATAAAATCATTCATCTGTACATAGTTATCAATTTTAAGTGATTTCTGAGTTAAATTATTCCAACCTCTTATCCCGGGTTTGTGTTTCAGATTGTGTGCATATGCAAGAATCTTTTTACCACGTATCTTATACTGTTGAAATTTCTTATAAAATTCTGTTTTTAGTCCTTGTTTTTTGCACACTTTAACCAATTCTTCAACATCTGGTATTGTTACATCACTCTTAGTTGATTTCTTCGTATCAATCTTGGTTGGTTTCTTTTTGGGTTTCTTGGATGATTTTGTATTCTCTTTGCAATAATCATCCCACATAGGTTTGCAACATTTGTTTCATTTATTATCGCAACATTTATATTACTATATCTGTTATAATATAGTTAGATTCTGTTTTTTTGATATGGGAAACAGAAATAACAATAAATGGAGACGAAAGAAAATGAAAAGGAAAATTGTAGGTATCTTGGTTGTGACACTGTTGATTGCAGCTGCTACTTTACCTGTGGTTGGAATAAATGACGTTGAAAATGAAAAGAAAAATTATAGCAATAGTGTGGTGTATGAAAACAATAATTTTGGTTCTCCAGATGATTTTAATCTAGATGCTTTTTGTGGTGGATTTACTTTTTGGACCGAGATATATAGAGTCAAAATAGATAATCAAGGTAATGGAATTTACTCAATTTGCTATCCAAAAGATAGGGGTACCTCAAAATTTACAGAAATTATTCAATTCAATTTAGATCAAAGCCAAATGAATCAATTGTGGGATGAAATTGTGAATAATGATTTTTTCAATTTAGAAGGATACACTGAATCTGATGTTTTTCCAGATACAGATATCATAATTTCTGGAGGGACATTTGCAAATATTATAATTATTGCCAATGGGGAAAAACATGCAGTTGAAACTAGGCATTTTACTGTTACTGAATTTGATAATATAATGATGAAAATAAATTCTGTAACACCATTAGAAAATGATTTATTTTATAATGGTATTTTAAATACTCCTCCACTAACGCCTTCAATTCCTTCAGGTCCAGAAAGTGGTAATTTCAAAGAAGAACATACCTATACAACATCAGGATTTGATATGGATATGGATGACTTGTATTTCCGTATTGATTGGGGAGATGGGACAATAAGTGATTGGACAGGTCCCTTTGATTCTTTAGACTCTGCATCTATAAATCACAAATGGATGGGGCAGGGCAACTATCAAATAGAAGCACAGGCAAAAGATGATCCAAATGGAGACGGTGATCTTTCAGACGGTCAAGAAAGTGAATGGTCTGAGCCATTAACTGTTGAGATGCCACGTAAAAGATACAGATTCCCAATGATTGAATATCACTTGAAAAAAATTATTAACATATTTCCAACCTTTAACCATCTAATCGGGTTTTTTGACCAAGACACAACAAACCCAAAATTTCAGATATCAAATACCCAGGTTCCACCAACAGAAATTACACTTGATGAACAAAATTGCAAAATAACAATTACCATTAGAATTCAAATCTGGGGAGAAGGAGCATCTAGCTCTTTGGCTAGTTCAATGGAAACAGCAGTTGAAAATAAACTAAATACTGATAAAAATGGTGACCCTTGGTATTTAAAATGTCCAAAAGAAGAATGTGAAGAAGAAACTCCTGGTTGTTTGGTTGAATTTGATTTTATTATCAAATACCAACAACCTCCAAAAAGTGGACAAGGATATCATATTTTTTATGTTGCCCCGGTTCAAAATAATATTATGTCCAATCCAAATAGGAAAAGATTTGTTTCTTACACATATACTGCTGATGTAAATAAAAATGATAACATAGTAGATTTTCCCAGACCAAATGACGTAACTTCTACCTATCCTTTACAGGGAGATACAAAAATATTTCATTTTGGTGGAACAAATGGCGTCCTTCATGCAGATGACAGAGTTGGAACTTGGGCCCATGAATTCATGCATTGTCTAGGTCTTGATGATAAATATATTGAACTTTGGGATGATAAAAACGGGGATACAGTTAGAGACGCAGATGAAGTAACACCAACACCAAAACCAGGGCATGCAGATGATATTATGGCTAATGCAACAAAATGGCTGCAACAATGGGCAATTAATCAAACAATGGGAAGAATAAATTTGAAATGTCCATGTAAATGCTGCCCTGAGGAAGAAGACGATACTCCGCCAGAAACAAATATTAATTCACCACCTAACGGTGAACCAGTGGAAAGTCCATGTCCCGTAATAGGTTATGCTGATGATGGCCCTGAAGGATCCGGAATTGTATTACTTGATTATATGCTGGAGTGGGATGGTGGAGAATATGATGGTGAAGATTATCCAATCGACCCGCCATTAGAATATGTCAGTTTTGAACTTGGACCTCTTAATCTTGATAACTATGTTGATCCAGGAGATCAAATAAGTATCACAGTATTTGCAACAGATGATGCAGGGAATACTGGTTCAGATATAGTTACAGTAACTCTTGAAGAAGATGAAGACACAATACCTCCTGTAACAGAAAAAACAATTGGTGAGCCACAATGGGAGGGCGGCTATACTGTTGCATCATACACGCCTATTTGGTTGGAAGCCACAGATCCAGAGCCTAGTTCTGGAGTTGATTACATCCATTATGAAGTATGGCAAGAGGGTATACTGAAAGGTTCACAAGATTACCCAGGTGATACTGTTGAAATGACATTTGGTATGTATGGGGTAATTTATGGTATTGCAGAGCTACGATGGTACGCGGTTGATAATGCAGAAAATGTTGAGGATATGCAATACCAAGAACATTTCATATTGTATTAGATTATACACCCATATCTCTTCTAAATTTCATACTTAGAAAACCATCCACATCCGTTCCCACTGCTACGACAAATACTGGGATTAACATAGATTTAGTAAACTCGGGAGGGAAAATAGCATATCTGCTTCTTCCCTCTTCTACTTTTTATTACGCGATTTTACAAGGATAAAATAAGTAATAATTAATGCCTTAAAACGACTGATATGTACTAAACATAATTATTTATTTGCCCACCGTTGATAATACCCTGATTTTCTGCGTTTCTTTCCGTCTTTCTTACCCGTAGGTCTACCCAGTGATGTTTTCTTCTTGCCGTCTTTGGTGATATAGTAATCTTTTTTGTCCAACTGGTGTTTATATCTGTCCAATGTGTCCTTTGTGCGGGCAACGATCATTTCTCCTTCGTATTCTGCAAGTATCATCAACATACGCAACATCATACGTCCCTCGGGAGTATCAGTATTAATATCCTGAGTTACTGAAGTAAACAGAATCGCCTAAAATCTGCTATCCCAATCGGAGCAGAGCTCCGGGG
>CAYLOF010000091.1:0-6658 GCA_964385215.1 uncultured Thermoplasmatales archaeon | reverse complement strand
GCACTACCAAGCCACACCGAAAGCGATATAGTATCCAGCAATTACAAACAACCACTCGCAGACATGTGGGAAACCGATAAGGACGTTCTAGCTACCTTAGAAATACCTGGAGTAAAAAAGGAGGACATCGGCATAAACGTAATAGATGATTCACTAGAGATAAAGGTAGAGAAAAAAGAGGAATTAAAAGAAGAAGACAAAAAACAAGGAATGTATCGTCTTGAAAGAAGATATGGTGGATACTACAGAAACATATCTCTACCAGAAAACGTTGATCCCAGTAAAATCAAGGCAACATACGCAAATGGTGTTTTAGAACTAAGAATGCCAAAAGTAAAATCCCGTAAAAAAGGAAGGTCTATCAAAGTCAATTAGATCTTTTCTCCATTTTTTAGATTAAATTCTAACTTAAGGTGATAGAAATGAAAGATAATAAAAAAAATAGTCAAATAAAATTAACAGTAGCAGAAGCTCTACAGATGGATGTTGATCGAGGAATTGCACGAATCCCCGATGACATAATGAACAAGTTTAAGATAAATGCAGGAGATGTAATCGAAATTCAGGGCAAAAGAAAAGCAGTAGCAACTGTTTGGAGAGGAAGACCTGAAGATGATAGACAAGATATCATTAGAATTGATGGCATTATACGATTTACCGCAGGCATATCCATAGACGAAGATGCAAATATCTCCATTGCAAAATGGGATGAGGCAAAATCAGTAACGCTGTCTCCATTACAAGATGTCATGTATAACAATGATCCAACATCTTATTTTCATAACAAACTTATCGATCGACCTCTGATTAAAAATCAGAAAATTGCCATTGATGTTATGGGAACACAACTATATTACATGATAACTGCTGTTTCGCCATCAAATAGAATTGTCAAGATAACTCCTAATACGAAAATCAATGTTTCAAGCAAAAAAGTTAAGGATACGCCATCAAGAATGCCAGAGGTAACCTATGAAGACATTGGCGGATTAAAAAAAGAAACTGAAATGATACGGGAAATGGTAGAAATCCCCGTGAGACATCCTGAAGTTTTCCGAAGGTTGGGAATAGGTTCACCAAAAGGAGTTCTACTTTCAGGGCCACCAGGCACGGGAAAGACACTTCTTGCAAAAGCTGTTGCATCTGAATCAGAATCGAATTTTTACTCAATTGCAGGACCTGAAATTTTAAACAAATATTACGGTGAAACTGAAAAACAACTTAGAAACATATTTGAAGAAGCAGAAAAAAATGCCCCATCAGTTATTTTCATAGATGAAATTGATTCTATTGCACCAAAACGAGGTGATATAAAAGGAGAACTTGAAAAAAGACTTGTGTCTCAATTACTTGCACTTATGGATGGTTTAAAAAACAGAGGGCAAGTGGTGGTAATGGCTGCAACCAATAGACCTGATGATCTTGACCCAGCACTGCGAAGACCAGGACGTTTCGATCGAGAAATAAAAATTAACCCACCTGATATAGCGGGACGAAAGGAGATATTACAGATTCACACTCGCGGTATGCCTCTTTCAGAGGATGTTGATTTAGAGAACCTCTCAGAAAAAACACTAGGGTACACAGGTGCTGATATTGAAATTCTATGTAAAGAAGCAGCAATGAAAGCACTTGCACCACATATGTCTGAGTTAAAAACATTAGGGGACAAAGTACCGACTTCACTTTTAGAAAAAATGAATGTTACAATGAATAATTTTATTGATGCATTCAAAATGGTTGAACCGTCAGCAATGAGGGAGATTTTAATCCAAAAACCAAATGTTAAATGGAGCGATATCGGTGGTTTACCTGACGTAAAAAAGAAAATAATTGAGGCAGTTGAATGGCCATTAAAAGATCCTGATTCATTTAAGAAATTTGGGATAACTCCAGCAAAAGGAATGCTACTCTTTGGGCCACCAGGCACTGGAAAGACACTTCTTGCAAAAGCTGTAGCAAATGAGGCCGATGCAAATTTCATTGCAGTAAAAGGACCTGAGCTTGTATCAAAATGGGTAGGTGAGTCAGAAAAACATATACGGGATATCTTCAAAAAAGCAAGACAGGTATCACCTTCAATTATTTTCTTCGATGAGTTCGACAGTATCTCAAAGGTTCGTGGTAGTTCTCTAACTGATTCAACAGAGAGGATGGTAAATCAATTGCTAACAGAGCTTGATGGTGTGGAAGAACTAGAAAAAGTTGTAATTATTGCTGCTACAAACAAACCTGAACTAGTCGATAAGGCACTTCTCAGACCTGGAAGAATCGGCCTTAAAATTGAGACACCAATCCCAGATGAGAGCTCTAGAGTTGAGATTTTCAAGGTTCATACCAGAACTATGCCTCTTGATAAAACATTTGACTTGGAAAAATGGGCTGAGAAAACCAAAGGATTGACTGGAGCTGATATCGCAGCGATGTGTAGAGAAGCAGGAATGCAGGCAATGCGTGAACATAAATTAGGTAAAAACAAAGACGCAAAAGTAACAGATGAACATTTTAACCATGCATTCAATGTTGTACAAGATGACCTTTTAATAGGTCAATTCAACAAAGAAAAACCAATAATTGCAGAATACAATACAGGGGTATCTTAGAATTAAGGTAGAAGCGCTGGATATAGTAATCTCTCTATCCATTCTTTCAATAATTGCAATATGCATAATGATTGGGGTATTGGTTTTTGTATATGTTATGTTAAAAGATTGATGATGACCTATGCATTAATTTCTGCCAATATCATTATTTTTATTTTGGCGATACCTTTTCCCGAAACAACCTCTAGTTTGGGATATAGGCCAATTTATCTTTCATTAGAATATTTTCCTTAGATTTATACATTATTCACGTCTATGTTTATTCATGGTGATTTTGGTCATATTTTTGGTGATATGCTTGTTTTTTCTTCATTGGAATCACATTTTGGCGTATGATTTCACACCAGCATCACTTTATAGAAAATTTTAAATAGGTATTCTGTATTGCATGTTAAATAGTAATAATTACAACTTAGAAATTATTACAAAGGTAAACATGTTTGAAAAATATGTAAAACCGTTAAAAGAAAATTCAATAAAAGTCACTCCTCAACGATTGGAGATACTAAAGTATCTTGATGAAAATAGAATCCATCCAACAGTTGATCAGATATACATTGGACTAAAGGAAAGAAACCCGTCACTTTCCAAAACAACTGTATATAACTCATTGCATACACTTAATAAAAATGGAATCATTCAGTCGCTCAGCATAACCGGTTCTGAGTTGAGATATGACTTTAGAAACGATGTACACCATCATTTCCTATGTAAAAAATGTGGGAGGATCATAGATATAGATATCGGTTGTCCTTATATGGATGATCTTCTGAACGGAGGGCATAGGGTGGAAGAGGTGCATGGATATTTCAAAGGCACTTGCAAGGATTGCATAAAATTGGAGGAGGATGAAAATGGATCCTAGAACATTGCATAAGATTTCCTATGGGATTTATGTAGTCTGTTCTAAAAATGAAGAAAAAATTAACGGACAGATTGCAAATGCGATATTTCAGGTTACTTCGGACCCCCCTGTATTGGCAATTAGCATTAACAAACAGAATCTCACTCATGATTTCATTGAAAAAAGTAAGAATTTTTCAATATCAATTCTCTCAGAAAAAACACCTATGAAATTCATCGGAACTTTTGGTTTCAAATCTGGAAGGGATATTGATAAATTCAAAGATGTTGAATACAAGCTTGGAAAAACCAAGTTACCTCTTGTACTGGATAATGCTCTTGCATGCATTGAAGCTAAAGTGATAGATAAAATTGATGTTGGTACTCATACTATTTTTATTGGTAAGGTGGAGGATGCAGAAATACTTTCAGAAGAAAAACCTATGACCTATGAATATTATCACAAGGTTAAAGGTGGTGTTTCACCAAAAACTGCGCCTACCTATAATAGTATGGTTGATAAAGAAACAAAAAAGGAGGAAGAAAAAATGGATAAATATGTTTGCACAGTATGCGGATATGTGTACGACCCAGAGAAAGGAGACCCAGATGGCGGGATAGCACCGGGAACAAAATTTGAAGACATCCCTGATGATTGGGTATGTCCTGTTTGCGGAGTGGGTAAAAACGATTTTAAGAAAGAGGAGTGAATGAAAAAAATGGAAATAAAAAAGATTGCTGCAGGAGTCTACGCAGCACCGACCAAACACTGGGATCGTCGCTTTTTCGACGAGCTTATCCCTCTTCCGGATGGAACCAGCTACAATGCCTATATTGTCAAAGGTGACAAAAAAATGGCTCTAATAGATACAGTAGATCCCAGCAAAAAGCAGGAATTGCTTGATGCCTTGCAAGACATGAACGTGAATATCGACTATATCATAGCCAATCATGCAGAACAGGATCATTCCGGTAGCATTCCTGCCGTTCTGAAACGCTACCCAAACGCAAAGGTTATCTGCACCCAAAAATGTAAAGTCATGCTTACAGAACATTTACTGATAAATGAAGATTTGATCGCCGCAGTGGATGATGGCTCCACACTCCCTCTAGGAGGAAAAACACTTGAGTTCATTCATACGCCTTGGGTTCACTGGCCAGAGACTATGAGTACTTATCTGCATGAGGACCATATATTGTTTTCCTGTGATTTCTTAGGTTCTCATCTGGCAACAAGCGAACTATTCGTGAAAAATAAAGCAGAGATATACGACGCGGCTAAGCGATATTATGCGGAAATCATGATGCCGTTCCGCATTCCCGTTCGCAAGAATCTGGAAAAAATCAAGGATCTGCACATTGACATGATCGCTCCCAGCCACGGCCCTTTATATGATAAACCCGAGATCATCCTTGATGCATATCAAGATTGGGTTTCTGACGATGTGAAAAACGAGGTGGTAATTACCTTTGTGTCGATGCACGGGAGCACAGAAGCCATGGTAAATTATCTCATTGATGCTTTGATGGAGCGAGGCATCAAGGTGAAGCCGTTCAATTTACAGGTCACCGATATCGGAGAGCTGGCAATGGCACTGGTGGATGCTGCCACCATCGTAATCGGCACCCCAACAGTTCTGACTGGTCCGCACCCCAATGCAGTTTATGCAGCATATCTTGCCAATGCACTGCGCCCCAAAACTCGCTTTGCATCTATCATTGGATCATACGGATGGGGTGGTAAGATGACTGAAGACATTAAAGGACTGATCAAAAATCTCAAGGTGGAATTGATCGAACCTGTGGTTATAAAAGGATATCCAAAAGAAAATGATTTCAGAATGCTAGATAGACTGGCAGATGAAATATATGAAAAACATAGAAGTATAATAAAAGAAGGAATATAATTGATAAAAAAGAGGTGAAAAAATGGTAGTAATAGGAGAAAAATTTCCGGAAATGGAAGTAAAGACGACGTATGGAATGATGAAATTGCCCACAGAGTTCAAAGGTAAATGGTTCGTACTGTTCTCGCACCCTGGCGATTTTACGCCTGTGTGCACAACAGAGTTCTATGGGATGCAGAAGAGGTTACAACAGTTCAAAAAACAGGGTGCTGAGGTTATAGGTCTAAGTATTGACCAGGTATTTGCGCATCTGAAGTGGGCTGAATGGATAAAGGACAATCTCGGCCTAGAGATTAAGTTTCCAATAATTGCCGATGATCGTGGTGTTCTTGCGGAAATGCTCGGGATGCTTCCAATTGGTTCCTCAAATACTGCAAGAGCGGTGTTCATAGTGGATCCAAAGGGTACAATAAGAGCGATAGTTTACTATCCAGCAGAAGTTGGCAGAGATTGGGATGAGATACTTAGAGCACTCAAGGCACTGCAGATAAGTGATGGGAATGGCGTTGCACTGCCCCACAAGTGGCCCAACAACGAGCTCATAGGAGATAGAGTAATAATCCCGCCAGCAGGAACAATTGGACAAATAAAAGAAAGAGAAAAAGCAAAGATAAAGGGTGAAATAGAGTGCTATGACTGGTGGTTATGTCATAAAAAACTGTAAAGGAGCATGATAAAAGATGTTAAGTAAAAAAATGGAAGAAGCATTAAATGGACAAATCAACAAAGAGATGTATTCGGCATATTTGTATATGTCAATGTCTGCACACAGCACAAATGTAGGCCTCCCGGGATTTGCGAACTGGTTTATGGTGCAATATAATGAGGAAATGGAGCATGCGATGAAAATCTATGACTATGTCAATGATCAGGGTGGTAAAATAAAACTTAAGGCAATTGATGAACCCTTATCAACTTTCAAAGATGCAATGGATATGTTTCAAAAGACACTCAAACATGAACAATTTATAACCAAATCCATCAATGAACTCGTAGACCTGGCGATCAAAGAAAAGGATCATGCAACACAGATATTTTTACAATGGTTCGTCACTGAACAAATTGAAGAAGAAGGAAATGACAACGATATCATTGCTAAGCTGGAACTTGCAGGTGATAAAGGAAACGGGCTATTTATGATAGATAAAGAGATTGGCGCTCGTGTTTATGCCCCTCCAGTGGATGAAAAACAAGATTAAAGGTGATAATACTTGGATTTAGAGAAATATAATCTGGACGATTTACTACTGGCTGCAATAAAAAGTGAAGTTGAAAGCAGTACACTTTATTTAAAAATTGCAAAGA
>CAYLOF010000090.1:1298-6674 GCA_964385215.1 uncultured Thermoplasmatales archaeon | reverse complement strand
CATCCATATTTCTAAATCACCGCCAATATATCATGTTTTGCTATGGCTCCTTCACGGATTATTTTTGGTCGCTTATAAGTAACATCAACAATAGTAGATGGACTACCCTGCAATGTGCCATAATCCAAATAAACCGCCACATCATCTCCTCTAACCTGCATGTCTATATCCTTTATAATACCAGGAGTTTCCATGCCATGAACATTTGCACTTGTGACAGTGAGCGGACCGAATTTGGAAAGTAATTTCAGGGCAACAGTGTTGTCAGGTATTCTAATAGCAATCTTGTTCATACGGCCGGTAACGATATCTGGAATAGTACTTTTTTTATCCAGAAGTAGAGTTAAAGAACCTGGCAGGAAATGTTTAGCCAATTTTCTAGCATTATCATTTACAAAGGCAATTCTTTTGATATCAGTGAACTTTGATACTGCTACAGGTAAAGGAATATCAAATGGTCTTTTTTTGATTTCAAAAACTTTTCTCACTGCATCCTCATTATAGATATCAGCTCCAAAAGCGTACAACGTATCGGTAGGGTAAACTACAATACGCCCATTCTGCAATGCTTCAATAGCTTTAGACAGTTTATTTCTCTGCATATTTATTTATCTTCTGTCTTTATAAAATCACCCAATGTAAGACTCCCAGGATGAGACCCATCTGAACTAGTAGAAATTTTTTTCAACTCTTCAAAAAGAGAAATAGACAGATTCTTCTCCAGCTTCTTAGCAAGTTTATCAGAGGGCCTCAAATCGCCATTCTCAATTTTGGCAATAGTAATTGTACGTTCACCGATATTAAAGCCAAGCTGCTCCCTACTTAGCCCCTTCTTTTTCCTAGCAGCCCTAATTAAATCACCCCAGTCAGATACTAATTCTCTATCCATACCTTCATAAACATCTTTTTCCTTGGGACGTCGAATCCTTGTCAAGATAGACCTTTGGATATTATTGGTAGTAGCAACGGTGGCCTCTTGTAAACTGTGACCATATTTCATGCAACTAGGGCACAGCATCATTCTAACACCATCAACATCAGCGAGCCTACACTTAGAAGATTCATTACCACAAAGCTCACATTGCATGTTTATCACCTCTCAAACAACTGGCTTATATCAATCCAGCCTTTTGCAAAGCCATCAAATCTTCAGTACTAAGCTTCTCACCACGCTTGAATTTTTCGAATATTTCATCTGCTTCCTTATGGGCAGTTGCAACCTCTACAGTTTTCTTGTTCTTACGTTTTACATCATGCGCAGTAGAGATCTCTCGCTCTAACTCATGAATTCTGTCAACATGGCTGATAAATTCCTTGTGAACCTCATCAGCCTGGATTTTCGTATTTACAATTCTGTCCTGAGTTTCGCGAACTCTCCTAACAGAGTTGTCTAGCTGCCTAATCAAACGAATCATAGCCTCATGCTCCTCCTGGGCCCTCATAGCAAGCTTCTCTACAGTATCGTGCAGTTTTTCAGCCTTCTGCTTAATACTTTTCTCTTCCTCTATGGCTTTTTTAAGTTTAGGGTCTTTGTTCAGCATATCCTCTTGCTTCTTAATCTCAGCATACAACTCCGATATAAGCTCTATAACTTTCTTCTCCTTGCGCGAGGACATGGGTTTTGTCATCTGCTCATTTTCCAAAGTTCTAAGTTGTTTCCTAAGTTCATTTAAGCTTATTCCCGAGGCAGTTGACTGTGATCTTTCCAATTCCCTAATTTTTCTCTTGATTTCACCCAAACTCGTATTAAACTTATTTCTCTGCTCCTTCGCATGTTGGACTCTTTCATTTAAGTCATCTCTGTCCTTCTTATGTTGAGATATATTGTTTCTCATACTTCGAATAGCAGAGTTCAGCGAATCCCTTTCATCGGCAAGTCTTTTTGAGTTTAGATGTAAGTTGTTTCTTTTTTCTTTTAATTCATTGGCTTTTTCTTGGAATTCGTCCTTTTCTATTTTCAAGTTGTCTATTGTATCGCCCATTCCAAACCTCGAAAGATATTAATCTGTGGCATTATGTGAAATATAAGGTATTTATTAAGTATTTCGAAAGATAATAGATCTTGTGAAATTTTTCGATAAATATAGCTACCCCTGTAAAATTAACATGCGGCTAATTGACAATCTCCTTATATATGTTTCTCCACTTTTGATAACCTCGTCTCTACACATTGGGATTAAACTCCATTGCAAAAAACGTAATATATATACACCAGACACTCGTTTCAAAAAATGGTTTTCTAAAATGATAAACACATTAGAACAATTTGGTCGGAATGCAGGAAAAGTATGGGAAATGCTCAATGCAAACGGTTCTCTCGCAGAGGCAGAATTGATAGAAACAACTAGTCTAAGACCTTATGAATTTCATATTGCAGTTGGTTGGTTGGCAAAGGAAAATAAGATACGAAAAGACGGTGAATTTTATCAACTTGATGAAACTAATCTGAACAATAAGATTGGAAAAGATGCTGGTAAAATATGGAACGTGCTTTATGCAGATGGGGAAACCGATATGCTGCACATCTCAAAATTGACACAAATAGAAGAGATGGACACCTACTTAGCCATTGGATGGTTGGCTAGAGAAAACAAAATTCGACTAAAGATGGAAGAGTTGCAGCATCAAATAAAATCTATCTTGAGTAAATCATAGCGCCGGGGGGAACTTGGCTAACATATGATCCTTCACTTTTGATTGAGAAGTCAATCACTTTGATTTTCTTGTCAAAAAGAACTAAATATAAATTGGTCAATCTTATTAACCCCCCTTATATTCCAGTTGGAGATAGTGATATAATATGGATTCATTTCTCAAAAAAGAATGTGATTTGGAATTCTTCCATAACAATGGTTTCAAAAGAAAGCAATGTACATCTTGTGGGGCATACTTCTGGACATTAGACGATAATGCAAAAACCTGCGGAGATCAACCCTGCGTACCTTTTAGTTTTATTGGAAAACCTCTTGGAAAAAAGCCATTATCCATTGGAGAGGTACGTGAAAGTTTTCTATCTTTCTTTGAAAAAAACAATCATTCAAGACTTAATTATCCCGTAACAGGAGAGCGCTGTCCAGTTGTTGCAAGATGGCGTTCTGATATATATCTCACAATAGCATCTATTGCCGATTTTCAACCACACATAACGTCTGGAAACGTTCCACCACCAGCAAATCCATTAGTTATATCGCAACCATGCATAAGACTTAATGATCTTGGAGAAGTAGGCAAAAGTGGCCGCCATCTAACTATATTTGAAATGATGGGGCATCATGCTTTCAACAAAAATGTAGACGAAATTTATTGGAAGGAAGATACCGTCAGATATTGTGATGAATTCTTCGCAAAAAACATTGGAATTCCAAGAGAGGCAATCACCTATAAAGAGCAGCTTTGGAGTGGAGGGGGGAACGCAGGCCCCTGTCTTGAGGTACTTGCAGGCGGATTGGAGATAGCAACGCTTGTCTTTATGAACATGAAACAGGATAAGAATGGTAAATTCACAATAAAAGGAGAAAAATATGCGCAAAATCCGTTAAATATAGTTGATACGGGCTATGGTCTGGAGCGAATAGCATGGATTTCTCAAGGAACCAAAACCATTTATGAAACTGTGTTACCAAAAATCATAAGTTGGTTAAATGATCATGCAAAAGGCAATTCTGACAAGGCAAGTATCTATTCATTGGCCGACCATTCAAAATGCCTTGCATTTATGCTTGGAGATGGGATTGTACCTTCAAATGTCAAAGCAGGATATCTTGCCAGATTAATTATTCGGAGATCACTTCGTTTTATTGAAAAACTGAAACTGGATATACCTCTAAAAGAACTTGTAAACATGCAATTAAACATTCTTGAAAAGGAGTTTCCCTCATTGAAGGAAAGGAAACATCAAATTGATGAAATTTTAGATATCGAAACAAGAAAATTCTCAGAAACTCTTTCTAAAGGTGAGGGACTAGTAAAAAGGATATTAAAAGAGAAGGAAACTATTGACAAAAAAGAGCTTATTACTCTATATGATACCTACGGTATGCCTCCAGACATCGTAAAAAATATTGCTAATATGGAAGGGATAAACGTAGAAATTCCTAAGAATTTTGACTCAATGATAGCAGAACTGCATTCACACGAGGAAAAAGAGGAAATAAAGGAAGAGATAAGACAAAATCTTCCGAGAACTATACGCTTGTACTACAAAGACCACTACACAAAGGAATTTGATGCAGAGGTGATGTGGAAAAACAATACAGGCAATGGAACTGAAATAATCCTTGATAAAACTGCATTTTATCCAGAGGGAGGAGGTCAACTTGGCGATATAGGAGTGATTTTTAGAGATGGTAAACAATTATCTGTCAAAAAAGTTGTAAAGGAAGGCAATGCAATAATCCATATTGTAGACGGAGATCTAAATGTTGGTGAAAATGTCCATGGAAAAATCGACTGGGAGCGACGCTATATATTGATGAAACATCACACTGGAACGCATGTAGTAAACGGAGCGCTAAGGAAATTGCTTGGCGAGCATATTTGGCAGGCTGGCTCTCAACTTGGGATAAATGAAGCGCGTTTTGATTTTTCACATTACAGATCAATATCCGAAAAAGAAAGGAGGGAAATCGAAAATCTTGCAAATCAGCTTATCAAACAAGGAGCAGTCGTAGAGAAGAGAACAATGGATCGCAACAGTGCAGAGCACACATATGGCTTTAGACTATACCAGGGCGGGGTTCCACCAGGAGATTCTATACGAGTGATCAACATACCTGGCATTGATGTAGAGGCATGTGGTGGAACACACCTCAATAACATCGAGGAAATTGAGAAACTACGCATTCTAAAGGCTGAACGAATTCAAGATGGCGTAAATCGAATTACCTTTGCAGCAGGAAAAATGGTCGATGCCTATCAAAAAGAGGAAAATGAACTCTATAATAAACTTGTAAATATTCTTAGTTCAACGTATGAAATAAAGAAACAAAAAGAGATTTCTGATCAATTAAAAGAGGCTTCAAAAATATTTTCCATACCTATCAATCAGCTTGAAAAAACAATAGGAAAATTTTTAAAAGAGACCGGTAAAAAAGAAAAAATTGAGATGAATGATTTCAAGGATGCTTGTAGCAACCTATTTAAGGAATGGAAAAAATCCAAGAAGGATAAAAAAAAGATATCTTTGGATGATATTGAAAACTTAAAAGATCAAGCTGAAACAATACCCGGAACCTCAATAAAAGTCATTACTGCCATTTCTAAATCTGAATCAACATCTATCGCTGGAGCAATAATTAAAGAACCAGGTTATATAGTACATATCTATGATGGAAAAAGGATCACATCTGCAGCATCTGAAAATGTAAATATTGATTT
>CAYLOF010000090.1:0-1198 GCA_964385215.1 uncultured Thermoplasmatales archaeon | reverse complement strand
ACCACAACCAACCACGGCGGTATTCTAAGTGATGATTTTTCTTCGGCGTCGAAATATCGAATTAACCCTGCTCCAGAATGAAATCCTTCTCCTTGCTTTTGCTTAGCCATACTAATCAACTAACCTACAGTTTACAACCACAACATATGTTTATGATATTTTAGCTTTTCCATGAGAGTTTTGTAGTGGTTTTTGACGTTTTTTAATATGTGGAGCAAACATCTAAATATTGTTTTCACATACATGGCTCAAGGTGTGTCAAATGAAGGAAACAGATACTCTTATAAAAAAGGCTTTAAAATATAAGGAAAATGGACTTACAGATCATGAAATAGCAGAGGATCTTAATGTATCTAAAGAAACAGCGATATGGCTTCTAAACAAAGGCAAAAAGAAAAAACCAGAAGGAGATCTAAAGATTGGTTGGCGTTCTCTTGGAGTTTATCCTTCAAGAATGAGCTTCATGGCAGATGCTTTATGTGATGTAGCATTAGAGGAAATGGAAAATAAAGATCTTGATGTAGATACTGTCGTTGGCATTGCAATAAATGGCATTCCCTATGCGACATTCGTTGCCGAAAAATTAGGCTTGGAACTTGCAGTTTTCCGACCGCATCATGAAAAATCGGGATGGTTTTCTTCCAATTATGCTAGTGTAAAAGGCAAAAACATTATTTTTGTAGATGATGTGGTGGGAACTGGAGATACTTTTAAAAGTGCCATAAAGGCCACAAAAACGGAGAAAGGAACTCCTGGGCTATGTCTAGCCATCCTGAACAAGAGAGCACGTAATGACATACAAGGTGTACCACTTAGGGCGCTCATAAGGGCAAGAGTAATCTAAACTAATATCTATCAACCGGAGACTTTGGTAATGCATTGGGCAGACGTTTTAGCTGATGGATTAATTGGAAAATATAAAAAGCATGTTTTAGCTACAGGCATAACTCCATCGGGTCCCATTCATATCGGAAATATGCGTGAGGTCCTAACCACAGATGCTGTATACCGTTCATTGATTGAAAAGGGGGCCGAGGCTGAGTTTATTTATATAGCCGATGATTTTGACCACCTGAGAAAAGTATATCCATATCTTTCAAAATCATATGAAAAATATGTAGGAATACCCATATGCGACATACCATGCCCATGTGGAAATCACAAAAGCTATGCAGATCATTATCTGGAATCATTTTTA
>CAYLOF010000089.1:0-6683 GCA_964385215.1 uncultured Thermoplasmatales archaeon | reverse complement strand
ATGACCTGAGAAGAGACCCGCCGATCTGGGTTCAAATCCCAGTGCTCCCATCCAACACATAATTTGAAAAAGGTGAAATAAGATATGAATATAATGAATATGATAAACATCAATACAAAAAACTTTAACGTGTATACAATACTTGCTTTATTGGCCCTTATTGCCGGGACTCTTTTTTATATCTCGTGGGTCGTTAGATTTCCAGACGCATGGGCAGATATTGGAGTATACTCAATAACAATAGTATTTGTTTTATCTGGAATACTTGGCATTCTGTTGACTCTTTATGAAAAACCTGAAGAAACAGATTAGATCATATTCCACGTAAGAACAGGATTCTTGGTAGCACCCACCTCATCAACACGTTTAACTGGTGTATTATTGGGTGCATTTTTTACAACTTCCGGCTCTTCATTTGCAATTTTAATTAAAGCATCTACATAGCGATCAAGGTCCAGTTTTGACTCTGATTCGGTAGGCTCAATCATCAATGCCTCTTTTACAATAAGCGGAAAATAAATCGTCGGTGGATGAAACCCGTGATCCAAAAGTCGTTTGGCAACGTCCATTGCTCTGACGTTCTTTTCTTGTTTCAATTGCTCACAACTTAAAACAAACTCATGTTTTCTTAGCGCCTTATAAGGCAACCCATATTTCCCTGAATCAAGTATTTTTTTCTTCATATAGTTTGAATTTAAAACAGCAATTTCAGAAGTTTCTTTCAAACCATCCCTACCCATCATAAGGAGGTAGACATATGCCTTAAGTAGAACTGAAAAGTTCCCATAAAATCCCTTGATTTTTCCAATTGATTCAGTTGCATCATAATCAAAGAAAAAACCTTTCTTGTTTTTACATAATCTGGGCACAGGCAGAAACTTTTCTAGCTTTGTTTTTACACCTACTGGACCACTACCAGGCCCTCCTCCACCATGAGGTGTTGAAAAGGTTTTATGCAGATTAAGATGAACAATATCAAAACCCATATCCCCTGGTCGTGCCTTTCCCATTATAGCATTCATATTGGCACCATCATAATACAGTAAAGCACCGGCGTCATGCACAAGTCTAGATATCTCAAGGATTTTATTTTCAAAAATACCAAGCGTATTGGGATTTGTAAGCATAAAACAAGCAGTTTTTTCAGATAAAGTCTTCTCAAGTATATCCAAGTCAACAGTCCCATTCGTTGTCGATGGGATTTCCACTAACTTGTATCCTGCCATAGTCACACTTGCAGGATTTGTACCATGTGAAGTATCTGGCAATATCACTTCGTTTCTTTCAAAATCGCCATTTGATTCATGAAACGCCCTTGCCAGGAGCATACCTAAAAATTCACCATGAGCCCCAGCTGCAGGTTGAAGCGTAAAATAATCCATACCGGTTATCTCACAAAACATTCGCTCTAATTCAAACATGATCTGAAGATTTCCCTGTGCCGTAGATTCATTTTGAAGCGGATGGGTACTAGCAAAGCCATCCCACGATGCAATTTCTTCACAAATTTTAGGGTTATATTTCATAGTGCAAGAACCAAGAGGGTAGATTCCAGAATCAATGCCATAGTTCATCTGACTAAGATGATGAAAATGACGTACAACCTGCGTCTCATCAATATTTGGGATGTTGACTTTTTCTTTTCGTTTTAGAGGGTCAGGCAGTAATTTTGGAGTTTTACTTTTTTCCTTTTTGGATTTCATCAATTCATTTAGCAGTGGCTCATCATAAGCAGCAGATCTATACATTGGATACCTCCTCTAGTGCAGATACAAGTTTTTCGCGATCTTCGTCGCTATGCATTTCAGAGATGCCAAAAAGCATGTAATTTTTAAGTTCAGGATACCATCGATCAACAATCAAACCACCCTGAATGTCTTTTTTCAGCAAGCCCTTATTGATCTGATTTGCATCCTTACTAGATTTGATCAGACATTCATTAAAATGAATCCCTGTAAACGCCTTTTCAAAGCCATCCACGGATTCGATATCTTCAGCAAGTTTCTGCCCATTTTCAAAATTAATTCTACTAAGCTCCTCCAAGCCATCGCTGCCGAGCCACGAAAGATAGGTTGTAGCAGCAAGAGCACATAAACCTTCATTTGTACAAATATTGCTTGTAGCTCTACCACGTCTAATATGCTGCTCCCTTGTTTGAAGAGCCATACAAAAAGCCCGTTTGCCCTCACTATCTTCAGTCAGACCAACAACTCGCCCGGGAATCTGCCGCAAAAATTCTTTCTTACATGCAAAAATGCCTAAACTTGACCCGCCAAAATCCATCGGGTTGCCAAAAGATCTTCCTTCACCGATAACAATATCTGCACCATAATCTCCAGGACTCTTAGTTATACCAAGTGAGATTGGGTCAACACCAACAACAAAAAGAGAACCTGCGTCCTCTGCAATCTTGCTGATTTCATGTACATCATCTTCAAAAATGCCAAAGAAGTTCGGGTTTTCCAAGTATATACCAGATACGTCTTCATCAATATGTTCTCTTAGTTCTTTCAAATCTATTTTTCCGGTTTTTTTATCATATAGGATTTCTTTGACTTTTATCTCTGGGCCCTTAGCATAATTCTTCAAAACAGATTTCTTTTCCCAAGAAATATTTTGGGGAATTAAAAAGGTTTTTTTTCTTTTAACCCGTGTGCACATTAAAGCCGCTTCACTAAGTGCAGTAACACCATCATATAACGAACAGTTAGCAATATCCATGCCAGTAAGTTCTGAAATCATGCTTTGATACTCAAACATCGATTGAAGGAAACCTTGGGAGGCTTCAGATTGATATGGCGTATATGCCGTATAAAACTCTGATCGTGAGGTAACAGATCTAACAACAGATGGTACGTAGCGAGGTTTGATTCCTCCACCAGTAAAGCAAGGCATATCGTAAAAAGTTTTATTTTTACATGCTATCTTTCTTAGCTTCTGGTTTGTTTCCTGCTGTGATAAACCCTTGGGTAAATTCAACTCTTTTACACTTATTTTTTTAGGAATATCTGAAAACAATTCTTTGATATTATTCAAGCCCATCTCTTTTAGCATTGAGTCTTTTATAGACGAGTTCGGGATAAACTTCATATCTTCCCCATGCACGGTAACAACCAAATATTAAAGAAACTTATGGAATCAATACGAGCGTGTAACATACAAAAGTCATATTATCTCTAACTGACAGAAATTATCTATTTCAAATGCTCGTTACCAATAGAAGTAAATGTCTACCCCCTAAACGAATCAATCGTTGAAAATGAGGGATTGACTAATTTTGGTTTAGCATTGCTGGACAAACATCACCTCACGAAGGTGGTGTCACCTATCAACTCAACATATGGAAAAGTAATCATAAGTTTAAGATGATCATACTATTGCTGAATCAACCATTAATAAAATAATCAATAAGTGACAGAGTCATATTTTCTTTAAAAGCATATTTACCCCTGTCCCCAGGGATACCGATATCTTTCCACACAATAACTACCAGTGGTTTCGGAGGTTAAATTAACTGAGAATGTGAGTTTTTCATCATCTGGCCCCACGTATGGCTCACTTATTTGGATGGTATATTTCCCAGGAGTAATATTTTGAATTTCGTAGTAGAGATCGAATAAGCAGAGACAATCACAAAGACCGGAAATTTCAATTTCATCGATAGTGATAGTGGAATTGCTAAAGCCGATGTTTGCTGTGATTTCTGGGCAACAATTAAATCCCGCATTAACATGTTTTAGTAAAAGTTCGCTTTCACCATCATATTGATATTCTACACAGTCCATTGAAGAAGATTGATCAGAATCCGCCTCCTTACAATCTGAATGATTAACGAGTTTTCCTGACGGATTGGTTTTATCTTGTTCAATTTCAAGGATTTTTACGACAGTACCCCACACATGAATGCTCGTCTGATTTTCCAATATCTTCAATACATAACTGACTTTTAGTTCATCCTCTTGGAACTTCGTAGGTAAATTAATTGGATCATAATACTTTCCATCATCACCTATAATTCCATAAAATCCTCCTTCGAGATCGATGTACTGAACTTCACCTGCTCCAACTACTATACCTCTCTCTTCACAACCACTTAATACAACACTTACAAACAGAACAGCCACTCCAATTATTAAAAACTGTTTTTTCATAACAATTCTTCCCAGATCACATAATTATAAACGCCTCTCATATATAAGCATTTTTAATACAATTCATGTGAAAAAGCAGTGGATGCCAATCAGGAGAATTATGGCCTGTGTTCCTCAAATTCTAATAGGATGAAAATCCAAATTTATGATTTACAAAAAGCCCCGTTCTTCTTTTGTATGAAGAAAACTAATCTGTAAATCAAATCACTGCCTTTCTGATATTTATTGTTGTTTCTAGTTGATGCCTCAACATTGATATCGATTTTGCCTTAATCTGCAAAACCATGGCCGTTCACTATGCATCTATTCTAAAATTGTAAATAATTTTGGTAAAAGTATATAAAACGCTATTCGCATAAAGTTCATTGAAATTATATAATAGAGCATAAAATGAGAAAAGCATCCACATTGCTATGCTATTATTATGTCAACAGAAAAATGCCTGAGAAATACAAATGAAAAAAATTTGTAAGAAAAAACACTTAGAGAGAATTAAAAATCTTAAAGGATTATGGTTTCACATAGTAGGAATTGCCTGTCTGATATGGTTTTTGATAAGAGTGGTCCCCGCACCTCACAGATCGCAGTATCCATGTCAGCAAATTTCCATTCCCATTGCACTAGGATATGTTGCTTTTTGGGGAGTCTTGTTCTCCGGACTCTTTACATGGATAAAAAAAGTTAGATTTAAAACTGCAGCAGTCGTGCCCACCATTTTAGCTGTTTTTGTAATTGCTTTTACTATCTCAGGGATGGTATTTGCAGGCAATTATTTCAATACCGGCTCTGAATCAGATCCATGGACTCCTATCCCTAATGACCCTATTGGAACTCCTGTTGGAATTAATCCAGGGAGAGTAGTATGGGTTTGGAACCCAGATGCTACAGAAGGAGATCTAAATGGTTTCTGGTGGAAAGAGCAGAATAATAATCAAACAGTTATTGAGCAGATGTACTCCAATGGGCTACAGAAATTGACCGGAGAATTAGACGATTATACTGCATGGAACACCATTTTCAAACATTTTAATCTAGAGCATAGGAACGGCGAAGCAGGATATCAAACTGGCGAAAAGATCGCAATAAAAATCAATATGAATAACTGTTGGAATCCTATAGACGCCATAGATGACTATGTCAAAAAGGATAATGAACGTGATGCCAGCCCATATGTAGTAAAGGCACTTCTAAAACAACTGGTAAACATAGTAGGTATCAACCAACAAGATATCACAGTGTATGATGCTTCTCGAGTAATCCCAAATTGGTTTTATGATCGGGTAGTAACAGATTTTCCAGACGTCCATTATGTAGATGCTGCAGGCGGGGCATCTGGACGAGAAAAAGTCCAACTCAGCTCAGAAAAAATATACTTTGTAGATGGGACCATTCGGACATTGCCTTGTTGTGTCATCGACGCAGACTATCTTATCAATATGCCAGAGTTGAAAAGACACCCGATCAAGAACGGTGTAACATTGTCCGGTAAAAACATGTTTGGCACATTCATCGAACCTGTCATAGATCTTCACCCGTATCTAATATCTGGACAAAATATGGGAAACCCCGCACCTCAAACCGATCTTTTTGCACATAAACAAATTGGCGGGAAAACTCTTCTTTTCATTGGAGATGGAACATATGGAACCTTGCAAGATCATCGTACGATTAGTAAATTTGACATGTATCCGTTTAACGATGACTGGACCAACAGCTTATTTTTCTCACAGGATCCAGTGGCCATTGATTCTGTAATGTATGACTTCCTTCATACAGAAGGACCATGCCCCAATGAAGGTTCTCAAAACTACATACATCAAGCAGCAGACCCACCAATAAACACATATGATCCAGAAAATGACGGAGAATTTTTATCAGAAAGTCTTGGAGTGCATGAACATTGGGACGCAAATATTTCCATTTTTTCAGCTGATCGATATTCAGGCCCAGACAATAATGGCATTGACTTTGTAGCCATCGGGGGGAAATATGCACATTCATCCATTGTTATCACTCAACCCGGAGAGCATAAAGTTTATTTGAATGGGGCAGAAAAATCGTTTAAAATACTCTGGAAAGATATTTACTCAATTCCAGTAACTTTGGTCGTTGGAAATATTACTGTGAAAGCAAAAGTTAACAATTTAATAGAAGAAATAGACCAAATGAAATTTTGTATAGATGGGGAACTGCAAGATATAGATGAGGGAGCCCCTTATGAATGGGAGTGGGATCAACCTTCATTTTCAAGACATTTACTAAACATCACCGCATCGGTTAACGGAGAAGAAATACTACATGCCCAACGTATTGTCTGGAAGTTTCTGTGAAAACCTAACTAAACAGAGAACACCTACCCATTCATTCAATAAACTGTCTGCGAGGTTATCACTCTAGGACCAAATGTTTGTGAAATCTTTAAATTGTTGGAATCATTGCTCAAAATATGATTTACACTTTCAAAAAAGATTACCATGAAAAGATCTCCATTGGAAAACTTGTTTGTTTAGCAAGAACATACAAAAAACATGC
>CAYLOF010000088.1:0-6701 GCA_964385215.1 uncultured Thermoplasmatales archaeon | reverse complement strand
TTCTTCAAAGGTATAACATATATTTTTTCGATTTCTTCTGTCATAGTAATCAAGCTTTCTTAAGTTTGTTTCTACGCCAATGTCGCGTTTTAGGATGGCGTGTAAAACGTCTGTTGGTCTTAATCATAATCCAAGCAGGTACACGCCTGTTACTTTTAGTTGCTTTATTCAAACGATTTTTTTTACCAAGTGATTTATGAGTTGCCATCGTTTTCTACCTTCTTGTTATCTTAATGTCTCTTTTCTTTGGAATTATTTTTGAAAGCAGCATACGTAACTGCTCATCATTTATTTTATTTTTCAACCTACCACTTTGGGCAAGTGCTATGAGTTGATTTTCAATCGACTCTGCCATTTCAGGCCGTGCGACCTTTATGTTTCCAAGCCGCTCTTTTGCCCTTGGCGTAAGAATACTACGGAGAATTTCCTTCTTTTTTTCTTCGAACTCTTTCTCCTGAGCTTCTTGATCATCCATTGATTCCTGAAATCGTTCGCTCTGTTGTAATTCTTTTAATCTTCTTTTCCTTAACTTTTCTAGTTCTTCATCCATAACGTTTAGTGACCTTTATTTTTATCAAATATTTAATATTTTTCCAATCCAGGGTAATAATCTTTTATGTTGTCTATAACCTCTTTAGATGTATTGTCTAAAAAAGATCGACCTTTTGGGGTAAGTCTACGTCCCTTTCCCTTGATTTTTGATACATAACCTGCCTTTTCAAGTTGTTGGACTGCTCTTCTTGCTATGGTTCCACTACCTGCTTTCGCTCTGTGTGGCTTTGATCCGCGGTTTTGTTTGCCGCCGTATTCCTCTCTGAGGCGCTCTGCTCCTATAACGTTGCTGATATAGATCTTACGAAGAATGGAGGCACACCTAACATACCACCAGTTCTTATTTGACGGGGGACTTTCCCTGTTTAATCCTGTTTTAGAATAGACATTAGCCTCTGGCATCTCAATGGTTGTGTCTTTTTCAAATTTCTTTGCTATCTCATCGATTAATTCCTTGGCTGGAACATCATATACGGTTGTCATATTATTCAATACTCCTTATTTGCATAAGAGTGAAATTGGGTATCGGTAATAAATGATAAGTTATTTAAGCCTAGCGGATGGTTTTTTTCCATTATTTTTGAGCAGGATCCGTGTATATTTCTTGCAATTATAACAGTAAACGACAAGTTTGCCTCTGTTGATTCTCGTCCTGCAAGTAACAGTTGGCAGTAAGTAGCTGTAGCAATGTTTACAGAATCTACGTTTATATTCTTTTTTGATTGGCGTGAGATTTCTCATTGATATTTTCCGTGCAAGTTCTACGTATCTATTTGCCAGATCAAGTTTTCCTGAGAGGGCGTTTTCTTCTGCCATGGTGAATAATTTGCCAATTCTTCTACCTGCTATTTCCCTTTGCTGTTTCTTTGTGATTCTTCTTTTCCTTGACATGATGTGAACCTGTTTTATTGGTAGGTAAAAGGCGATTATGCATTTTCCTTTTATATACGATTGGTCGGTGCTTGTAGCTGGTAGGCTAATTATGAATTACATGGCATGATTTGTCATTTTGTATGTATTATCTGATGGGGAAATCGGTGAACAACAGTGTTCTTTTCCTTTCTATATGTTAAACAAGGAGCAATCCACTATTCATAGATGATATCTGCTTACGATAATTTTTCTTTTTGGATATTCTAAACAACCAACTCAAAGTAAATATGTCGACAATGGCAACTATAATTCTGATAATCGATTTTCCTCGCCCCCATATGAAACGTTCCTTTCAGTTTTTTGTTAGATATGTGACGATTTGTCATGTTCATATGTGGAGGAAATAGGGGGAAAGGAGGATTTTTTTTGAATGAAAAGGAGGCAAATGCAACAGTATACTACGATATCTCATCGTTTCCCCCCGTTGTAACAATGTTTCAATTAACAGAAGGTTATATGTAAATTTTGTATATAAACGTTTCTATTGAATATTTATTGTAACAAATGTAACAACATTGTAGCTTTCACATTGTCATGATATGAGCCGTATTCCACTCTGTTGTTGACTTTCTATGTAAAATATGGTACATCCCTCTGGTTTTAGCAAATTGATGTATCTTCTTTCTTCTCAAATTAAAAGTGCATCTCTGTTTTGATTGCCGTATTTTTTTAAATTCTTAAGTATCTTTCCGTCGCTCTGTCAAACATTTCATCCCAGGATTCAAAAACCGTATTGCCATTAATGTACTCATTTAATTGCCTTAAAGGGATATTTTTGAATAGTTCGTAAGTTATAGATGGTGTGTCTTTTGGAATGAGTTCACTTGAAATGATAAAATCAGCAAAATTGTCATATTCTGTATATTTGTTCATAAATTGTGGGGTAAATAATCTTTTTAGTTGATTTTTACCGACGTTGATGCCTTCTACATTCTGATTTTCTTCTGAATATTCATTTTCAAAATCATTTTTTATGTTTTCTTGCTCAATAGAACATCCACATTTTTTGCATATGTATATCGAGTGTGAACTGCCAGACAATCGATACATGTCTCCTTTACAATTTGGACAAATCCATTTCTTTTCTTGCTCCTTTTTTTCCATTTTCATGAGTGTTGTAGCCTTCATTATTCCACTCCCGATCTCTTTTTTGATATAATGTTGTCTTTCTCTCAACTTATATAAACGTGGTGTGTTAAAATGTCAGAATGTCAAATTGCATGGGTTGAATGTGTTGTCTACAAACAAAATCAGGGTGAGATTAGCTGTTTTTCCAGATGATTACTTTTTTCTTATGCGCTATTTTTTCCGGTTCTTCGTATAATTCCACTATTTCTTTTTCGGGTCTTTTTGGTAACTCGATTATTTCTTCTTTGGTGTTTTGATGAATGTACGTTCGATATGCAAAATCCTTTGATTTTTTTGGTCTCCCCACGTTCCTTTCTTTTTCGTTTTTCTTTTGTTTTTTGATACTTAGTAGTTTGTCTATTTGTTTTTCTATGAGCATTTTGTCTACCTCTTTTGCTACAGATTCGTAATTATTGTTCATATGTTTTTCCTCCATTGTTACATTTTGCAATATGTGTCATATGTTTTCCAGGGTATTTCTTCATCAAGTGTTGAAGATATTTTTTCTCCTCTTCGGAGTTAGGGGCATGTTCCAAATTTTTCACCACGTCTCTTATTTTTGTAAGTTTGCTTATTAAGGGCTTGTTGTACAAGTGTTGCCAAGTTTCTTTACAGATATTACAAAATAACCTTCTTGGAGGCTAATAAGGATTCTAATTTTGTCGTTTGCAAAATATAAAATAATGATTTTTTGCCGAATAGAAAAGTAACTGGCCAGTGTTTTGAAGATCATGTCTCTCTGCCAGATAGATCTTGGTAGATATCAAGAAGTTAAAATCATTGCTTTGATGGGGGAGTTTCAGAATGCTGGCTTTCATCTGTGGTTTTGATTCAGAACCACCTCAAAACGTTTTTAGACAGTGATTGCCAAACAGAAACGAGATGGCGGAAAACAAAACATTTATACATTGGAATTTATTCCCTCCTCGCAAGGGAAGGTTATTTATGAAAACAAAAAGTTTGTTTGAAAAAATTAATGTCAAAAACGGCGAAGGAGTTTTTCTTGATATACTACTGTTAATAGGATTTATAGCATTAGGAACCATAGGTCGAACCTTGTTAGTCGGATGGAATCTTCAGCCATTTCCAAATTTCGAGATAATAATGGTGATGACATTTCTTGCAGCAATTTTCTTAAGATCGACCATGGCTATTTTTGTCCCCCTGTTTAGTATGATATTCAGTGACATATTGCTTGGAAACACAATTTTTGTAGGGAGCCAAATGAACAGAATAGTGTTGTTCACCTATTCTGGATTTGCAATAATAGCAATTGTAAACATTTTTAATAGGAAGAAGTTTAGAAATGGTCTTGGAACATTAAAACTAAAAAGTATTGGTTTTGCCGCAGGACTTGGGGTTGGATTTGTGTTGATGTATGATGTGTGGACCAATATTGGCTGGTGGTATCTAATTTACCCGCATACATTAGGATCATTAGCCGCAGTTTTTACTGCAGGAATTCCTTTCATGATATACCATATGATCTCAGGTGTATTCACGTTTGTTGCTATAGCCCTACCAATTGTTTTCCTTACATCCATGAATCATAAAATTGAGATTCCGGTCAAAATAAAAAATACTCACAAGATACCTATCTTAGCCTTAGCAATGGGCCTAATAGCTTTATCATTTACGGGAACGGCGATGCAGGTTCCTGAAAAAAGCGAAATATGGTTGGAGAACTCCGATGAAGCAAGTGTAAAGATAGTTATCATTGGGGATGAATGGACGGTCAAAGATAACATATTTGCATATGACAGCGATACTGTTTTCTCTATTTTAGAAGAACTTTCCAAGAGAAACGATATTTCTCTTGAATCCACCTATTATGAGCAATTTGATTCAATTTTGATAGATTCAATTGGAAATAATCAAAATGGTAACGACGGTAAGTATTGGCAATATTATGTAAATGATGAAATTCCAATGGTTGGGTGTGATAAATATGAAATATCCAACGGAGACTATATTGAATGGAGTTTTGAAACAACGCAGTATTAATTTTTAAAAAGGTTTATATTGCAAAACAATATAACAGATGATAAGAGGAAGATATATGGCTATAGGTTTTGTATTAATAAGTGCTGCACCTGCACGTGAGCATGAAGTGTACAATAAGCTTTCTAAGGTACCGCAAATTGTTGAATTGCACCCACTATTTGGGGAATATGACCTTATAGCTAAAATAGAAGCAGATGACTTTGAGAAACTTGGTGATCTGGTGGTAAACCAGATCAGATCGATAGATGGTGTAATAGATACAAAAACACTAACAGGAACGAAATTTTAAGAGGTGAAGGAAGAAATGGAAGGACTAATACAATATTTTTTAGGCATGCTAATGCTAGTGTTTGCTATAGCAAGCATCATTGCAGGAATATTTACTGCATATTTTGGATCGGGTAAAAGCAGAGCAGTTGGCGGAATTCTAATAGTAATAGGCCTAATTGTTGGAGTTTTATTCCTATGGGGTGCTGGAATCTTAGCATCATTTATGGGAATGCCAACAGGGATAATGAACATTGTTGGATCTGTCACCAATGGCGTTGTAGCAGTTATCGGTGCTGTTGTAGGAGCTTTGATTGCTCTTGGAATATTCCTACTAGCAATCATGAAAGCTTAAATAATCATATCTAAAAAATATTTGTGTACTCTGAGGTCGCTGGTGAGCTCAGGGTGAAAGGAAAGGGCTAGGATGTTTTCCTGTCTAGCCATTACTATTTTTTTTTTTATTTTTGCAAGAGCTTTGCAGTTGCCCCAAATTTTTTTAATTATTGGTGCTCTGATAAAAACAGCATTATATGAAGCATCAAATCCTTCAATATTGATCTCTTTCTCAAATGACTCCTTTTGTCTTCCAAATGCATTACGCACCACTTGCATTTCCATTGCCTTTAAAGGTTTTATATCATTTGTATCATAAGATATTTCACTAGCGAGTAGAACACAACCTGCACATGTACCCATAATTGGGAGGTTTTTTTCTTTTATTCTCTTCAAAATAGCATTGTATAAGCCTGATCTATACAATTCCCTGGAGATAGTTGTGCTTTCTCCCCCAGGCAATAATAGAGCATCTAAATCATTTATCTCTTCTTCATTTTTAACGACAAAAACATTTCCTGAAGTGTTTGCTTCTTTCAATGCACTTTTCATAGAGCCAATATGTTCAGATATTGCTCCCTGTATTCCAATTACTCCAATGGATAGTGTCCTTACCATCCTCTCTCCTGGAAACGTTGTTCATCAGGTATAGTTTCTATCTCTATGCCCACCATTGCGTCTCCAAGATCTTTGCTAACCTCGGCTATTATCTTTGCTTCATCATAATGTGCAATTGCCTCAACAATAGCCTTTGCCCTTTTCTCAGGGTTATCGGATTTAAATACTCCAGAGCCTACAAAAACTCCATCGCTACCAAGTTGCATCATTATTGCCGCATCTGCAGGTGTTGCAATGCCGCCTGCTGCAAAGTTTACTACAGGTAATCGCTGTATTTTTTTAATTTTATTTAATACTTCTAAAATTCCCTTTTTGACATCTCCGTATCTATAGTCTCCAAAAACAATAGTATCGTTGTTCACTTCCTGATTAGTGAGTGTTTTTATAGAATTGACATAACTCTGCGAATATTCCTCTGCCAAATCTTGTAATGATTTTTTATCCATATCCTTTAGGGTTCTAATCATAGTTGTTACCATCCTCTGGTGCCTTATTGCCTCTACAATATTGCCCGTTCCTGCTTCTCCTTTTGTACGTATCATGGCAGCATCTTCCCATATTCTACGTACCGCTTCACCTAGATTTCTACATCCACAAACAAAAGGAATGGTAAACTTACGTTTGTCTACATGGTAAAATGGGTCTGCAGGAGTAAGAACTTCAGATTCATCAATCATATCTACGCCCATGCTTTCTAAAGCCTGCGCCTCCACAAAGTGTCCAATTCTTACTTTTGCCATTACAGGAATGTTAACTGTGTCCATTATCTCCTGTATTACCAATGGATCTGCCATTCTTGCCACGCCACCTTGAGCACGAATGTCTGCTGGGACTCTTTCAAGTGCCATTACTGCAACAGCACC
>CAYLOF010000087.1:0-6714 GCA_964385215.1 uncultured Thermoplasmatales archaeon | reverse complement strand
GACTGTGCTCAGGAAATAGAAAATGTTTTAGATGGAAACACGTTAGGAGAGCCAATCGAAGATGCAAAATGTGATCATCCCTGTCCAGTGTGTGGTACAGCTGCAAAAACATGGATGAGATTTGCAAAAACGTATTAAAATGAGGTGAATGTAAATGAGTGGAAAAATAGCTGGATTTTTTAGGGAATACATATTTGGACTGAGCATTGTAACCATGATTGTGGGGTTACTTGTGCTTTTTATCGGCATTTTGGGAACTTGGTTTGGACAAGAAGATTTTGTCCAGGGTTTCCTTGCAGATGAGGTAGTAGTGTGGTGTCCATATGTGTTAATAATTGGGCTGATAGTTTTTGGTGCTGGGCTATATTATCTGTATAGCTTTATCAAGAACAAGAATTTTGTTTTAGAAGAAATAGAAACAAACAAAAGATCGGAATTCCTTAAAAGACACAGTGATTTAAAAGACTCGGTTAGATATTTGCCTTCCAAGTATAAAGAAATGTTAAAAGAAAAAGAGAAGGAATTGAAGATAAAATAGTTAAACAATGATTGCCCTTCAATCTGGATGGTGAAAAGCGATACCAGAATTTTATGTTATACTTGTTGAACCAAAGTATGGTGGAAATGTAGGTGCTGCAGCCAGAACAATGATGAATTTTGATTTTGACAAGCTCTATTTGGTAAACCCCTGTGAACTTGATGATGAGTGTTATATTCGATCGGTGCACGCTCACAAGTTACTTGATCGTGCAAAGATTTTTTCGTCGTTTGAAGATGCGGTGAAGGGCATTGATTATCTTATTGCTACTTCATCTATAGCGTCCAAAACAGATAGAAAACATCTGAGAAACCCTGTTTTGCTTGAAGAAATAAGTGAAAAAATATATGAAGTTGAGGGAAAAGTAGGACTTGTTTTTGGGCGGGAAGACTATGGTTTATACAATGATGAGATTGCTGCGTGTGATGTCATGCTTAGAATACCTACAAGTGAATCATACTCCTCTTTGAATCTTTCGCATTCAGTTGGTCTTGTACTATATAGTTTATATATTAGGAAGCATCTTGAGCCAAAGAAAAAAAGAACAATGGGGAAAATTGAGAAAAAAAAGCTATTTGAATTTTTTTCAGAACTTTTAGACGAGGTAGATTACCCAGAGCATAAAAAAGAAAAAACTAAGATAATGTTTAGACGTGTAATGGGAAGGTCAATACCGTCTAAATGGGAATATCATACATTGATGGGAGTTCTCAACGATACTTTGAAAAAATTAAAGAAAACTAAGGTGAAATGAAATCCTATATTGTTTCTATATCAAAATAGACTTTGCTGTTTTTTAAAGCCGAATGTACCTTATCTGCGAACCATACCAGTTCATCCACCTCTACCCCTGTGGATTCCTTGTTCCACTCATAGACAAAATCATAGTTACCTTTGGTTGCTTTAAAACCCATGTTTAGCAACATATCTTTTATCTCTGATGGAGAGTCTCCTTCACTGTTAAACAGAATCTTCAGGTATGTTTTCATTTTAATCACTTTGAGGGTAAATTGACATGGTGGTATTAAATTGTTGCGATGTTGTCAAAAAGTTAGATTGAATATATTGGGAATGGAATAAAACATATTACAAGTATGATCAGTGCAACAAAGAACAGTAATTTCCTCTTTATGTCCAAATCTGTATCATCGTTGAGTGGAGGTGGATGCATCATCCCCATCATAAAAACGATGATGATTGCAAAAAAAGTCCATCCGGTGAAGATCATTATGAAAACTGCTATCCAACCTGCATACTTTTGTTTTTTTCCAAGAACTGCACGAAATATGTGTCCACCATCAAGTTGGCCTGCTGGAAGAAGATTGATCGATGTTATTAAAAGACCAACCCATCCTGCAAATGCTGTTAAACTTAAATTAATTGGAGTTTCATAAGGAATATTTAATATGACGCTGGAAAGAAAAGAGAAAAGTATAGATCCACCTAGCATAATCTCTCCAGAAACTGGTTCAGTAAGGGACGCTGGAGTCGAAAGCTTAATACCAAGTATTGTGACAGGTATGGCAACTAGAAAGCCGGCCAAAGGTCCAGATATTCCAACATCAAACAATGCTTTTTTGTTGGGCATGGGGTCGCTACTGGAAATTAAAGCACCGAATGTACCAATATTAAAACTTGGAAGAATTGGTGGGATGGGTATGAAAAACGGAAGAGATGTTTTAATGCCATGTTTTTTTGAAGTAAAATAATGCCCCATCTCATGAACAAACAAGATGCTCATCAGAGGAAAGGCAAAAAGCATTCCCCCATAAAACAAATTTTCTATATTGAATATGTTCATAACATTGGGTATGCTCCAGATGTCAAAATGTTCCATATGAAGCATGGAGCCTGTAAGAACTGTAGTAATGACAGTTGCGATCAATAGTGTGATGTTAACCCATATTGACCTTTCTTTTCTCTTGGGCTTTTTCATTACATATATGATATGTTCTCCTTTTTCATATCGGAGCATTGGAACGTATCCTTTTGCAGTTAGGGATTTTCTTAATGAGTCAAAATTTCTTTCCAAAGATTCCTTGTCGATTCTGCAGAAAAAGGCAGCGGAATTTAAGTTATACTTCATCTCATAGAATGGAAAACGTTGGCCAACCTCTCTTTTTAATAACTCTATATCTAAATCGGGGGCATCGTTTGCATTACTAAATAGGTTCCAGTTGTTAGGCATTCATCTGGCCGATATGGTCATTGTTTTATAAAATCTTCGTACAAACTTTAATAAAAAATATCCATTTACCTAAAAAAAAGAGGCATTCATATGGATATGGAAATTAGCTTTCCTGGCGGTAAAAAAGTAGATGCAAAGTACGAAGGTTTTACTATTAACACTGATCAGCCGAAACATTCTGGAGGAGATAGTGATGCTCCTGAGCCATTCTCACTTTTTTTATCGTCGATTGGTACATGTACCGGAATCTATGTTCTTAGATTTTGCCAAGAACGCAACATTCCTATAGAGGATATTAAACTGATTTTAAGAACCGAAAAAAACGAAGAAACACATATGATGGATAAAATTGATATGGAGATACAGGTACCAAATACTTTTCCAGACAAATACAAAAATGCGATGATAAAGGCAGCTGGTTTATGCGCAGTTAAAAAACATTTGGAGACGCCTCCTCAAATTGAGATATCTGTGAAAAAACAGTAACTAGCATCATATTTATGTATGCCTTTTCCATTGCCATCTCAGTGAATTAAAATGGCAGTTGATTTGGTAGTTGGTACTCAATGGGGCGATGAAGGAAAAGGAAAGGTTGTTGATTATTTTTCAAAAGATGCAGAGTATGTTGTCCGGTTTCAGGGAGGCAATAACGCCGGGCATACAATAAAAGTAGAAAATGAGGTATATAAACTCCACTTAATTCCTTCTGGTGTTATACAAGGAAAAACTGGTGTCATTGGAAACGGCGTCGTCATTGATCCTGAAATATTAATAGAGGAAATAAATGAACTTAAAAAACGAGGGAAAAAGCCAAAAATTATCATAAGCGATAGAGCAAATATAATAATGCCATACCATAAAATCCTTGATGGTGCAGAGGAAAAATCCCTTGGTACTAAAAAAATAGGCACAACAAAAAGAGGAATAGGTCCTTGTTATTGTGATAAAGTTGCACGTAAGGGCATAAGAGCAATTGATATTACTGATAAAGAAACACTTAGTAAAAGACTTGATGAGATAATACCCATTAAACAAAAAATTTTTGAAATATATGGTATAAATGAAAAACTCGATAAAAAAAATATTTTGGATACATATAGTAAATATGGACAAATGTTGAAAGATTTCATAAAGCCCACTCATATATATTTGAACAAAGCAATTGAGCAAAATAAAAACATTCTTCTTGAGGGTGCTCAGGGAGCAATGCTTGATGTTGATTTTGGTACATATCCCTATACAACATCTTCGCATGTTATTGCAGGAGGATCATCCATTGGTACTGGTATAGGTCCAAAAAACATTGGCGATATAATTGGTATTGTAAAGGCATATACTACTAGGGTTGGAGAGGGACCCATGCCGACGGAACTTTTTGATGAAACTGGAAAATACCTTCAAAAGAAGGGTCATGAATTTGGTACGACAACAAGCAGGCCAAGAAGGTGCGGATGGCTTGATCTTGTAGTAGTAAGACACTCTTGCATGATATCTGGCATCACAAAACTGGCGATAACAAAACTTGATGTGTTAAACGGCTTAAAACGAGTAAAGATTTGTACCCATTATGATTTAAATGGCAAAAAGATTGATTTTTTCCCAGCAAATATCGAAGATGTTAAAAAATGTAAACCAATCTATAAGGGATTTGAAGGCTGGGGCGAGATGAGTAAGGAACCAACAGCGATTACAGATCTTCCAAAAGAGGCACAGGAATACCTACAGTTCATGGAGGAAGAACTAAAGACCCCTATCGCAATAGTTTCGATAGGTCCTGGAAGAAAAGAAACAATTGAGATCTAAACTGTCTTCTTCACACTAAGTGCAGTGTTGATCCATCTAAGATATGAGTTACAAGCAGCCCTCAGTGAACTTGTGTTTTTTGCTTTGATGTCTAGATAAAATGTTTTTTTTAAAGTAGATATATCAACGTTAGTGTTGGGAATTTTGCTTTTTATTTCAGGATTAAGAGATTTGGTTACCACTCTGACTTCTTCAGTAGAATCAAAATCAAAAACAAATCTGATGCTTATCATAGCATTATTCTCTCCATTTTTAACATGTGCTGGTTTAGAATGTCAATGTATGATTTTCTAATAAACTTTACTTTAGATTTTTGTCTTTAAGTTGAGAGAATGGGGAAGTGGTGAGGTGGTGAGGAAAGATGGATTTTAAAAATGGACCTCCCCATTCTTCAATTATGTATTATACTTACAAGTATATAAACATTTTTATATATTTAGTCAAAAACTGTAAAACATGGACAAAAACGGTCTGAACATGGAGGGATTTAAATGTTAATTCGTAGCTTTAGATATTCATTTTGGCACGATCAACTAATTTTATTGCATGTTCCATAGGGTTTTTATTTGGGTACTAATGTGATAAATGTTACAAAATTATGTTTTTAGGAACGTTTAAATAGAGATGATGTATAATTTAACTGAGGAGAGATGGATACGCAGACCGAGTTTGAATTTTTGGATGAGGGAGAAGTGGTGGAATTCGGCAGAGATTTTGTCGAATCGTTGTCAAGAATTTTTTTTGACGATCGTTAGGACCTTTTTTTCTGAGTGGAATCATAATGCAGATGGTGGAGATGTAAGAAAAATAAAAGATATGTTGAGGATTGGATGTGGGTGCTGAAAAAGCTGGATGGGGTGCTTACAATGAGTAAACTTCAGATAGCTAAACAGGTATTAAACTATATGGAGTAAATGCCGTTCCAAATCTGCAAAAACCGTATTCTAAAATCACGAATTAGTAATGGTTTATATTTAACTTTATTGTCATTAATTTGTTATGGTACTGATAGGTAAAAGAAATCATTGCATGGTTTGTTTTTCTACCTGGATTTAATGTGCTTGGCAACTGTTGGCCGTTCTTTATAAAAAATCTTGCTTCCACAGTATGGGCATTGTAAGCCTATGTTTTTCACGTCAAATTTAACGCTTTTTTTGCATATTCCGCATCTATATCCGCTCATGTGTTCTCACTTTCATCCTCTTCTTCGATGATTTCTGATGCTTCTATTTCACCTTTTAATATTTTTTTGACGTGTTCTCCTACCTCGGTTACAGGTATGTATGCACCGCCAGCGAACTTAGTTCCACATTTTCTACATTGCCAGATTCCTGTATCTGTCCGTTTTACTTTTTTATGCCCACAACTTGGACAAACATGTTTCGCATGTTGTTGAAGTTCGACATTTCGTATGCGCGTTCTTGATTTTACGCCGTATCTTGCTTGAAAACGCCCTGCAGATCCTACTTTCTTTGTTCTCTTTGACATATTTACTTACCTGTGCTTTTATCTAGTTTGATCCTAATTTCTCTTCCGTTATCTAAGGAGACGTTTATAATCTTTTTTATCTCTTCAACTGTGAAACTACCATCTAGGCCCTTTTGCATAGCACGTATGTCTCCATTTTTATCAGTTGCAACTGTAAGCCTTGCTTCTGCTATTTCTTCTTCATCAAGGGATGGGTCAAGTACCACCACATCGTTGAATTTAACAGATGTACATGATATTGGTGGTTCGTTCATTGGTAATTGGTAATCTTTGGGGTGTTCTTCCAAATAGCCCTTAACCGATGGAAATTTTTCTTGTAATTTCTCAAGAGTTGGTCGCAGGCGCTCAATGGGAACTGCTGTATTGAATAGTGCTGCAAGTGCTGCAAGTGAGGCTGCATCAAATAGATTTCCATCGAAGTCAATAATGTGAATATCAATAAAGACCAACCATATTTTTTCTCCAGATTCCATGCAGAGTTTATCTAATCCGATTACTTCAGATTCTCGTATGCCCCGGTCTACGACACGGGCAAGTTCTATCGCATTTTCTCTCGGGGGTCCAGATTCAAAATCTGGGGATGCAAGTGGAATAAGCTCAGCGGCAGTTATCATTACTCCTTTATCTGGAGAATCTGGATAGGGATCGCCAATATCCATTTTAATCCCAGCAATAACCTGGGTGTTGCCAATTTTAA
>CAYLOF010000086.1:0-6778 GCA_964385215.1 uncultured Thermoplasmatales archaeon | reverse complement strand
GATGACGAGAAAGTTCAACCATTTTTGGTGCAGATGTACAAATACTACAATCATTAGTTGGAAAGGTCTTATCTAGCTTGACCATCGACCCGCCAATTGTTGAAGATCTATCAATAATTACAACCTTGTAACCTTTATCCCCAGTATCAAGAGCGGCTTGCATCCCAGAAATACCAGCACCTACGATAAGAACATCAGCATTTATTACTCTCTTTTCTTTCTTTGCTTTAGTTTTTTCAGAAAACTTTGCCTCGATGCCTACTTCTTTCAGCTGGTTTGTTTCTATGATTTCCTCTGGCTCATCATAAAAATAATCATCCTGAAGGGGTATTCCCAAATCATGATCTATTTTTTTATTGTAACTCTTTTCGGGCATTCTTACCTGCCTTTAGTCCTTCTTCAAAGGCTCTTTTATTAAGCTCAGTAAACTTTTTTGGTACACTATCAATAACTGCTTCTCTTACAGCATCATGCTTTAACACATCAAAAATCGCTGTAGCTGCACCAACCATAACAATATTTGTAACAATCTTGTTACCAAGTTTTTCAGCAATTTTTTGAGCATGAACTTTATGAACTGGCTGACCAATATCATGTTTTGGAACTAAATCAGGGTCAACAACAATTACTGTATCCTTACGTATATCCTTTCGATAAGTATCAAATGCCTCCTGGGACATAGCAATAAAAAAGTCAACACTTGTTGGTCGAGGATATCCAATCTTTTCATCAGATACTATTACTTCAGACCTGGCAGCTCCACCACGAGCTTCAGGTCCATATGACTGGCTCTGAACAGCATTATACTCCAAAAAAACAGATGCAGCTTTTCCAAAAATGAAACCAGATAGAATTACTCCTTGACCGCCGAAACCACAAATACGTATTTCTTTTTTCATTTCTTTCCCCCCTTACCAGGTTTTTGCAGTCTTTCAACAAGTTTTTCATATTGTTCAAAAAAACCAGGTTTTTGAATATCTTGAAAAACACCACATTGTATTTTGTTCTTAGTTTCTTCTTTCTCTTTCTCTGTTCCGTATTTCATAATCTTTTCATAATCTTCAATAAGGATAGTATTATCATCATACCATTGCCAATGTTTTTTGATATCACCAAGTTTATTACGACGACCATAAGCAGTAGGACAAGGCGCTAAAAACTCTATAAGTGAAAAACCTTTTTTCTCCATAGCCTCCTTTACGGATTTCATAGGTTGATATGGATGAGTAACCGGCCAACGAGCAACATAATTAGCACCAAGAGCCTTTAAAAGTTCACATATATCAAAAGGATGCTCAATATTTCCATAAGGCGCTGTTGTAGCAATACTACCCAATGGTGCAGTAGGTGCAAGCTGACCACCAGTCATACCATATGTAAAATTGTTAATCATAATTACTGTGATATCTATATTACGTCTAGCTGCATGGATAAGATGATTACCACCTATACCTGAACAGTCTCCATCACCTGTGAAAACAACGATATTTAGATCGGGATTTGCTGCTTTTATACCTGTGGCAAACGCAATTGACCGCCCATGAGTTGTATGAAGCCCATCAGCATTAATATATCCAGGCAGACGAGAAGAACACCCGATACCTGAAGCAAACACAACCTTATCCATATCCCAGCCTATCTCTTCAAGAGCCCAAAACGTATAATCAAGTACCACGCCATTGCCGCAACCATTACAGAAAATAGTAGGCCACATCTCCTCACGAAGATATTTTTTATTAAGTTTATCAGCTGTTCTTACTTCTGGCATCTATTTCCCCTCCAAATATTTATAAAGTTCATGCGGCAGATGCATCTCACCACCTATCTTTGGAGCGCTAACCACTTTACATTGACCTTCTACATATTCACGAACCGGGTGAACAATTTGACCAAGATTCATCTCAGGAACAATAATTTTATCAACTTTACTTGCTAGTTTCTGAATTTCTTTAAATGGGAACGGCCATACAAGTTTAAGACGAAGCATGCCAACTTTTTTACCTTTAGCTCTTGCCATTTCCATTGCGGATTCTGCAGGTCTGGCTGTTGCACCATAGGTTACAAAAACAGTTTTTGCATCGTCTAAATACAGTTTTTCAACGTTGGTGAGTTTATCAATATCATCAGTGATTTTCGTAGTGATTCTTTTAACTAATTTTTCATGATCTGGTTGTTTATCGGTTGCTGGAAAACCTTTCTCGTTATGAGTAAGACCAGTAACATAAGTATGATAGCCTGTACCAAAAGTTGGGAAATCAGGAACTTTGCAGTTTTTTCTTGTTTGCGAGTTTGTAAATGGTATGAATTTCTTTTTATCAATTGTAGCAGGGACTCGGTTAATTATCTTCAGGTCTTTTTCATCTGGAATAACTACTCGCTCTCTAAGATGCCCTATTTCTCCATCTGCCATAACACAAACAGGGTTACGATATTTTTCAGCAAGGTTAAATGCCTCTATTGTAAAATTCATACATTCCTGCACTGTACTAGGAGCTAGAGCTATTGCTTCAAAATCACCATGGGTTCCCCATTTAGCTTGCATCATATCACCTTGAGCTCCAAGAGTGGGCTGCCCAGTTGATGGACCTGTTCTTTGAACATTAACAATAACACATGGAGTCTCTGTCATTACTGCAAACCCATAGTTTTCCATCATAAGTGAAAAACCTGGGCCAGATGTCGCGGTCATAGCTTTAGCACCACCCCACGATGCACCAATAACAGAAGCGATACTCGCTATCTCATCTTCCATCTGCATATATGTCCCCTTTACTCTTGGAAGTCTGCGTGCCATACCCTCAGTAACCTCTGATGCAGGAGTTATCGGGTATCCACCAAAAAATGAACAACCTGCAAGTAGACCACCATAAACACAGGCCATATCTCCAAGTATAAATTGTACTTTTTTACCTAAAACCTTTCTTATTAGTTCAGGATCTCGTTTATATTTCATTTATTTTTTCCTCCGGTTGGACTTAGAAGGATTTTTTTCACATCTTTTTTAACTTCTTCATCTGGAATTACAGTTATTGCAAAATCGGGGCATATTAGTTCACAGAGCCTACAAAAATTACACTCATTTTTTTCCTTGAGTCGTGCTGGATGAATACCCTTCTTATTTAACTTGTCCGATTCTTCAAGTGCATTTACCGGGCATCTTTCTATACATATTCCACATCCTTTGCACCAGTCGTCTTTAATCTCTATCATATGAATTCCCTAAAGTATATCTAATGACCTAGAAATTGCCATCTCACCCCGATATTCCGGCAGAAGTATTGGAGCTGTTTTTGCTGTTTTTATATTCGCCTTCTCCAGCATCTTGTTATACTTATCAACGTGAGATAGGGTAATTTTTCCTGTCTTTGCTTTTTTAACATACTTTGCAGCATATATACCAGCACGACGGCCAAATACATTATAATCAAGGAGAGAGTTGCCCATCAAACGATTCTTACCATGTACTCCACCTGTTACCTCTCCAGCTCCAAACAAACCAGGAATTTTGGTTTCGCATCTCTCATTTATCTCAACTCCTCCATTTTGATAATGAAGCGTTGGATAAACCAAAATCGGATGCTTTGTCATGTCAATTCCAAATCGTTTGAATTTTCGCACCTCACCAGCAAGCTTAGCTTCTGTAGTTCCCTCCCCATGAATAATATCAATCATAGGAGAGTCAAGCCAAACTCCTGGCATCCCCGTAGATGTTTTTATGCCTCTTCCTTTTTTACATTCTCTAATAAAAGTAGCTGACTCCACATCACGAGGCTCCAAAGGAAATACAAAAGGATCTCCATTTTTATTGAGTGGTTTGGCACCCAATCCTCTAATTTTTTCTGTGGACAAAATTCCAACTATTGACTCAGGGAAAGCATCTCCTGTTGGGTGAATTTGTATAGTATCCAAATCAAGAAGATTAGCCCCAGCATGATAAGCCATTATGAGACCATCACCCGTAGCTCCATAATGATTAGTTGTTGGATAGTTTGACAGATGCAGTCGACCGCTACCTCCAGTAGCCATAATTGTAGCTTTTGCTTTAATCACATGATACTCATGAGTTTCCAAGTTAAAAGCAATACCACCAGCTACCTGGCCGTTATCATCGGTAAGTAATTCAACTATGGGGCAGAACTCCAAAACAGGGATTTCAAGATTCCTTGATTTATCTCTAATATTTCTCATTAACTCCATTCCCGTGTAATCTTTAGCACTGTGCATTCGATTTTTGCAGGTTCCGCCCCCTGAAAGTTCCATGAATTCACCATCTTCTTCACGGTCATACATCACACCAAGATTCTCATGCCAGTCAATGATTTTTGGAGCATCAAGTGCAAGCGCCCGTGCCAGCTCTGGTTTATTAGCAAAATGGCCTCCACCATAAATATCTAGATAATGCAACACAGGACTGTCATCGGATCTATCTGCCGCCTGTATTCCACCTTGAGCCATCATAGAGTTTGCATCGCCATGCCGAAGTTTTGTTACTATCAACATATTGTCCTTTGGAACACCAGATTCATAGGCAAAGAGTGCGGCAACTGTTCCAGCACCGCCTCCACCAACAATTAGAATGTCAACATCAAAATCCACACTGCTTAGATCCACATCTTTGGGATTTAGAACTGGTTTAGCTTCAAGGAGGTCCACAATGCCATTGTATAACATTTTGCCTTTATCCATACCTACCTTGAGTTCTCTTTTTGTATTTTTCATATAATCCGGATGATATTTGCCAAGGATTTCATCCCGTTCTTTCATCGAGAGGGGCGTGACTTTAGCAGATATATTCTTTTCTCGTTTTTCCTCTGCCAATTTTATTGATTTCATCATGTACTCTGGATACCCATCTATCATTTTCAATTAATCGCCCCCTAAATCTCCTTCTTTCTCAGCCTCTATCTCTCTGCTAGAATACTTCTCCATGATATCATCCTTCCCCATCTTCATCAGTTTTTCAACATCTTTATCGTATTTTCTGTTCTCAATTTCCTTAAGACGCTTTGAAAGATTTTTAGATCTTTTATCAATGTATTTTCCACGGAGTCTTCGAGCAAGTTGTGAAACATGATAATGTTTAATATCAGCTGGACATCTCATAGCACAAAGACCGCACTGTATACAATCAAAAGAAATTTCAGCGCATTTGGCGATATCTCCACGGACTGCATTTTGAATGTACTTCATAACATCAATGTCTTGAGGGCATGATTTTGTACAGGTATTGCATGACACACATCGGGCAATCTCAGGATACATTGTTATAAGGGTACTTTCACTTGGTTTGATCTTCTCAATATCGTATTCAGCCTTTGATGCAGGAACAAACGGAAGTTGAACAAGACACATTTTGTCCTCTACTAACTTCTGGCAAGCCAAATCAAAACCAAGTTTTTGTTCATCTTCTATTCTATATACTGTAGAACATGCACCGCAAAATCCTGCCCTACACCCGCAACTTCTAATGAATTTATAACCAGCATATTCGATAGCTTTCATTATTGTAAGACCAGCGGGAACCTGATAACTTTTTCCCATAACAAAAACCTCTACCGTACCAGTTTTCTTTTCTACATTCGTCGCTTTTTTTACGTCTAGTTTTTTTACAAGAGTCTTTCCTTCCTCATTCATATTTTTATCCCCCCAAAAAAGAAATATTTAGGCTTTGTCATTCCAATTAAAAAATCTAAGATGTACTTCTTTATTTTAAGGCACTCCGAAACAGCAGCTCCTGACAATGGCTCACTCAAGGAAGTTCCTTCAAACAAGGTGAAAATTGTATAAAATTAACCGATATAAACCTTTTGTATTACAAATCCATAATCTAGCCTGTTGAAAAATTCTACGTTCATAGAATCTTTTTGGGTGACAAACCCAAACTGATTCAACATTGAGGTTCTCTAATGTATTTTTGTGATGTTCTAAGTGGAAAAAAAGATATTATAAAGGAGATTCTCTTTGATATTAATCTGATCAACACTAAGGAAACCCAGAAAAATCATCATCTTGTTTGTGAAATTTATGTAAATTTCCTCAGGAATGTTTTGACACTTCGTGGCGAATAACCAAGCATAAAATTGATGTAACCTGTGAGCAACATACCTATACTGATAAGATACGCAAAGATTTCAACATTCTTTTTACCGTAGACGCCCAGTTTCTTCAGATCAAGAAACTCTTTTAACCTTGAAAAGAATCGCTCCACACTAACCCTCTTCGTATATTTCTCCTTAAACCATTTGGGATATCGTGGTTTAATTCGTGTCTTTGATGCCTTAATGATTGGTTTTACATCGTCTTTGAGAAGACGTCTTCTGATCGCTGTGGAATCATAGGCTTTATCTGCAGTAAAAAACATAGTAAGAAACCGAGAATCATATGATTTCATCTCTGAATAAAGCCCTGAAAACTGTGTTGAATCATGAGCATTCGCTTTAGTGATGCTGAGTGCAAGGGAGTTCAGAGCGGACATCGACGATTACGTGGATTTTGTACCCGTACACATATTGTTCGTTGATGTGATCCCAACCCCATTTTCCATCCTTGTCATCTTGATTTCCTTCAAGTATTGATCCATCTTGTGCAACAAAATGGAGATTGAGAAATCCCTTACCAATAAGCTGCTAGACAATAGAATGAAAGAGTTTCTCGAATGTTTCTACACCCATTCGTTGTATGAAATGAGTGAAACTTCCGATATCGGGTGTTTGCACAAATCCTAATTGTCGTCTCCAGAAATGATCTTTCTCAATGAATGTCTGATAATCTCTGTAGG
>CAYLOF010000085.1:0-6812 GCA_964385215.1 uncultured Thermoplasmatales archaeon | reverse complement strand
CTGCAAAAAGAAAGGATGGGAAGGATAACGAATTTTTAATTGAGGTTGGTGTGAAAAAATGATTGACAACATCATAAAAATAGACAATTTAAAAACTCTGATAGAAAAAAACAAGTTGAATATCGATAATCTGAGAGTCTGTCTATTGAAGGAAAATCATGAACATTTCTTTTTCACTGCTAGAGTCATTCTCACTATTCCTAAGGATCAGGATACTATTTTGAGATGTGAGGTTGCTCGAAAAGTTTTCAATTCAGCATTTATGTCAAATGAAAGCGACAAGGAATATCGTAATTTCAAGGATTGGTGTGATGATGCTTATGCTACAGCTAAAGAATGTTTTGGAGAAGATATTATTCAAGGATCATGGAATGAGGAAAAATGACGGTAAAAAAAGAGATATCAAGAAATGGTCCAGTACAAAAAGACGGTAAAACAGACGCCAGGGCCCAGTTGCAGAATGGCAAATCAACGGCAAAACCCATCGAAGTGAAATATACATTCGTAAGATCTGAAGATGATATCAAAAAGTTGGAAAAACTAAGAATTCATTTGAAAAGTAAATTTTGGAATAAGTCTTACAATACTGATTCTGAGATTTATAGAAATCTACCTGATTTATACTTAAATGCCGTCAAAAAGAACCAGGATCTTGACCTGGCCATTGATGAATTGACGGCAAAATTAGATCAGTTGGAAGATCTCCGGGCATCATTTTGCCGTATTTTTGAGATTTGTGAGTTGAAAAAATGAAAGCAGTCGTATATATTAGGGTATCAACCGATAAACAGGAATCAGAGAATCAATTAATTGCACTTAGGGAATATTGCCAGAAAACAGGATATCAAATCATTAAAGAATATGTAGATGTGATCTCTGGTAAAGAGGATAAAAGACCTAATTGGGATAAATTATTCTTGGATGCTCATCAAAGAAAGTTCGATGTCGTCTTGTTTTGGGATCTAAGCCGTTTCAGTAGATCCGGCACTCTTTTTACATTGCAGAAACTTCAGGAACTTCAAAATCTTGGAATTAATTATATTAGCTTTCGAGAGCCATTTCTTAACACTGTTGGCCAATTCAAGGATATTGTGATTAGCATCTTTTCAACTATGGCAAAGATCGAGAGAGAACAGATATCAGAAAGAACAAAAGCGGGACTTAGAAGAGCGAAGATAAACGGGGTTGTGTTGGGTAGGAGTTCGCTCTCTAAAGAGATTATAACCAATGTTGAAGGTCTCCTCAAGCAAGGCATATCCTACATTGAGATCAATAAGCAAGTCAAATATAGAACCAAATCTGGAAAACTCAGACATGTAAGCATTGGTAAAATTAGTGAGATCAAAAAACATCTTTCAGAAAAGGAGGGGGCAATTCCTGACTGATGGTGTAAGGAATAAGCCTCATGCTTTTTCTATTTCAGAAAACGAACGTTTATTGAAAAATGATATTAACACTTCAATTTATTCAGATCCTACCAACTTTTTTGAGGTGGTAGGAGGCAATAACCAAGAATGGAAACAAATTTTAAAGAAAATAGGCCAGAACCATGTCGAACGCTTTGTTCCCCAAGTTGGGAAGGCTATGAGGGATCTGGAATATGTAATTAAACATGTTAATAGATTGAATTGCCCTATTACACTTAACCCACAGGATTCATCATTTTTGGATGTAGCTACATGGTCATATTTCCAGAAAAGACTATCTATATCAACAATCGAAAAGAGGCTTAGATATGCTAGATTTATGGAAAATCACGCTGTTTCAGTTGATTTTAGGAACCCGAATTATGCGAATTTCAGAAGACATATGGACTACAGAGAGGAAATTGAGAAAGCCTCACCAAATGCTCTTGTACATGAATGGAAAACTATGAGGATGTTTCTTGAGGCTTACGGTATCTCTATATGGCCATATAAACCACCAATTGCACCTAAGAATAAAAAAAGAAATTTACCGTTCCCTGACGTTGTAAGACAGTTTTTCTTTTACGATTACTCAGACGATCCATATGAAAAAGCTCTCTATCAATACCTATTCTACCATAGTTTCTTGATAGGGTGGAGAGTGCCAAGTGAGATCTGTGAAATGACCGTGAATGATGTTATTATCGATAACAAAGGAAGAGGCAGTGTTACAATCACTGAGACCAAAAAAAGAAGATCACAGAGGACTATTGTACCTGAAAAATTCATACTCAGCTCTCAATCTCATAAAAGCCTAAAAAACTGGATTGATCATTGGAGGCCAAAAGTTGAAAATCAATATTCAGGAGATTCATTATATCTGCAACCAAGCGGTAAACCATTTGCTGTTAGACATCTTGGGCATAAGCTTAGTAAACATGGTAAGAAGATATGGCCTTATTTCAGACCATATGATATGAGACATTGGTGTGCAGTTGCTAGGCTTATTGAGACAAAAATCAAAACTGGCGGATATGATGTTTTCATGGTGAAATATTGGTTAGGCCATGAAGAGCAAGACACTACTGATAACTATATTCATTTTGCAGAACAGTACTATAATCAATACCCAAAAAGTTGGATTCATGATGCCCTTAGATCACATAATTTTGTGAGAGGACAGCATCAGGGTAAAACCAGAGTTTGGTCAAATAAGGCAACTCTCCTCAGTTTTTCTCCGAGAAGCGAGTATGGGCCTGCTGAGATTTGAACTCAAGTCTATAACCCCCGAAGCTACAAGGATACCAAACTACCCTACAGGCCCAGGTTTTCAAAGCAAAAATAGAACATTATATTGAATATGTTTTTGGTAAAACCGTCTTTAAATCTTATTTCAGTTTTTTAAGAAGCTTTCCAAATTCGCTATATTTTTCCTTGAGGATTTCGACTGATTCTTTTAAGGCATCTTCTGCATCCAGCGAACTGTCGGTTTCAAAACTAAATATTATTTTACTAGGGTCTCTTTTAATGGAGATAAAGTCCACTTTGGCTTTATCAATGTAGGACTCAAGTACAGACATCTTATTGGCATCGTTTATCTCTACGTTATTGCCCTTTAATGTAACAAGCCCATCTGGAAGTTCCTTTACAAATTCCTCTACTTCATTCATTCTTTTTTTATCAATTTCTATAGATGTGGCAAATCTGTACCCTGGGGCTTGAACAGCTTGCCATTTTGCATGATCTTTTCCGCGGCCGAGAATGGCTTCCACCTCTAAAATTAGACGCTGATTGTTGTAGAGTTCTACTATTGGGATGTCGCCCTCTTTTATTGCCCAGCTTTTTTCAGCAGGTTGTAGATCGCCGGAATAAACGGTTGTCTTTTCCCCCTCCTTTCCCTCTTTGCTTAAGGTGTATCTTACTGTACAGCTTGGGCATCCTTTACCATTACATGTACATTCATCTCTAAAATTTAACAAGCTAAGATCTGTTGGAATTGGGATTAGGCCTAAACGATGGGCTATAATCTCATCAAAAAGAGCACTAGTATTATCATAAATGACAACATCTTCTATAGCAAGTGTAGGCAACTCAGAAAGCAATATTCTTCTCAAAGAGTTAACAAGATATAGTTCGACTCCATCAATTTTTAAAACTGCCTTTTTCGGCGTTAAGTCTACAACATTGATCTTCATTTTGTCACCTAAACACGTTTACCGCGTCTGCCGCCTTTTTTCCTACATCCATCGTGGGGGATAGGAGTAACATCTTCAATTTTGCCTATTTTCAAACCCCTTCGCACTAGAGCACGTATGGCAGCTTGGGCTCCGCGGCCAGGCGTTCCGGATTTGTTACCACCTTGACCTCTGATCCTAACGTTAACCTTATTGATTCCTTTTTCCATGGTGGATTCTGCAACAATTTGTGCAACCTTCATGGCAGTATATGGGGATCCTTCATCTTTTGCTGATTTTGCTACCATGCCGCCAGAGCAACGGGTAATTGTCTCGGCGCCGGTCAAATCTGTGACAGTTATAATTATATTGTTAAATGATGCAAAGATATGTGCAATGCCTGTTCTTGCCATATTTAGTTACCTCCCTTTTTATCATTGGGCTTATTTTCATCTTCTTTCTTTCTTTTGTCATGTTTCTCTTTATTTACCGATTCTTTGGGTGTTTTGTTTTCTTCCTTTTTAGTTAGTTCTCTTTTTGGTTCAGGTTTTTTTTCTTTCGCTTCTTTTTTCTCAGATTTCTTTGCTTTTTCTGCCCCTTCAGCCGACTTCTCTTCTTTAGGTTTTTTCTCCGGTGATTCTTTGGCCGGTTCTTTTTTAGGTGTAGTTTTTGAGCCAGGTTTTTGCTTATCCTCAGGTTTCTTTGATGCTTTGTCTGGTTTACCTTCTTTTTCTTTTCCAGTTATCTTGCCTTTTTTTATCTCGGGCTTCGGCTTGCCCTCCTCTCTTGTTTTCGCTTCTTCTTCAATCTTTTTAATCCTGTCTGATTTAAAATCTGAGCTGGGGCGTGCAGGGTGCATTGTATCATTGAGTGGAGAACCCGAAACGTAGCCAATCTCATTTTCTTCATCCTTTCTAACCATATAGCCTGGAACAGTTATCTTCCTGCCATCTATCTCAATATGCCCATGTGAAATGAGCTGCCTTGCCTGTTTAGGCGTACTTGCTAGCCCTTTTAAGTAGGTGAGGGTTTGAAGTCTGCGGGCCAATACGGCTTCGTTTTCCAGAGCCAATACGTCATCTAAAGTTGAGTTGAGTGGTAGAATGTTCAATCTAGTAAGGTGATTTAGCAACTGATCGCTCTCCTTTTTTATTTGAGGGTCGCCACTGCCGATTTTTGCAAGTAGTCCTCTTGCCTGGCCACGATATTTCCTTAGGGCCGTTTCTCCCTTCCATATCTCCTTCTTATTTTTCAAACCATATTTTTTTGTTATTTTACTCTCTGCATCTATGCGATCTGCCTGCCAAGGATGGCTAGGAGTTTCATATTTTTTCCTGGAAAATTTTGGCTTACCCATAAAAATCACTTTCCTGACAGCACTCGTTTTTTCGATACGCCAAGTGTTAATCCCTTTCGATTGTTTGCTCTGGTACGTTGTCCTCTGACTGCAAGTCCTCTTTCGTGTCTAATTCCTTTATAGCATCTGATTTTTTTCATAATGTTGATTTCATCTCTCAACCGCATATCGATTTCTGCACCCATCAAATGAATATCTTTACCTGTTTCAATATCCTTACGATGATTTAGCATCCACTTTGGGGCAGTGTTGGTTGCATTTTCCAATGCTTCTTTTATTATCTCTATCTGTGCGTCTGTTAGATTCCCCATCTTGAGGTTTCTATCAAGACCAGTCATATCGATAATGAGAACGCTCATGTGCGTCCCGATTCCCTTTATGTTGGTTAACCCGCGAGCAAGTGTTTTTTCACCAGCAATGTCTGTGTTTGCAATTCTAACAATGTAGCTGAAATCGTCTTTTTCGTCTTTTTTCCTTTCACTTTTATCTTTTGGTTTTGCAGTTTTTTCTTTTTTCGTCTCTGGATTTGCGTCCTCTTTTTGCTTTGCTTCTGTAGGGATGTTCTTTTTAACTTCTTTGGATTCCTTATCCTCATTTGGGAGTTCTGACTTTTCTTCGATTTTCTCTTTAGGTGTTTCTTCAGCCTTCGCCTCTGGTCGTACATCCGCTACTTTTTCTTCTTTAACTTTCTCGGATGGTACTTCAGGTACCTTTTCATTTGATTTAGATGTGTCGTCCAAGTTTCATACCTCTATGATATTTTCGCTAATAGATTACCTTCCCTAAATATGTGAAGTAGGATCACTCCTTGTTAACCTATGAAAGTATTGCCAATAATAAGGGAAGCTATATATAAGCATTTAGGGAGGTTTGACTTATCCTACCATGCTTCGCGTTACTTGGGTAATGGGTTAGCGGTGTGTTGCATCATTTGCCAGTATAAATTAACTATTTACATTCTGCGTTCGTCATGCTGAAGCTTGGTAGATAATGTCAGAGACATTATTTTCGAATTAATGTATTTTTCCCTGAAAAGCTTAAAAAAAAAATAAAAAGATTAAATAGGATGTTGTGTTAACAGCATGCATTGCAATTCGGCGTATATTCGTTAATCGTCGAAAGTGATAACATCACATTTAAATATATAAATGTGATTGAATGTTATACACTAACACTAGGAGTGAGATCAAATGACGGAATTCGAGCAATATATTGCAAAACTTGAAAAATCTCTAAGCAAGTATATACCTCCAAAAAACACGTGGACTCCTGTAGATGAAGCATTATATGGGCCACGAGATTTTTACCGTGTACCCTTGAAAAAAGCAGAGGAAATGCAATTTAAGTCGATTAAATATACTTTCAATCATCACTATAAAAACAATGCATTTTATCATAACTTTTGCAAGGAACATGGCATATCTCCAACTGATATAAAAACATCAGATGATTTGGGAAAAATACCTGTTATTCCTGATAAATTTTTTAAAGATTATCCTGCTGGAAAGGATTTTGCAACTTGGGTAGGTAACATGTATACGGGTGATTTGCCAAAGATCGTTATAAAAAACCGTAGACCTTCATATGATGATGTAATTAATGCATTTAATAAGGCAGGACTTGCAGTTACATATAGTAGCGGAACAGGGGGGCGTCATACATTTATACCGCGAGATCAACGGACGTTTTATGCGTCTGAATATGCAATTGCAAAATCACTTATTTCTATGATTTATCCATTCTGGGAATATGATTCATATGGATATGAATTGATGCCAAATCCTAAAAAAACCAACATATATGCGGGAAAGGTATTAGAGGTATATTTTGATGCTATAAAAGATGTAAGTGTTGCAATTGATCGTGAGGTAAATA
>CAYLOF010000084.1:0-6979 GCA_964385215.1 uncultured Thermoplasmatales archaeon | reverse complement strand
TTGAGATCTTCTGTCTCAATGACTGTTGCCATGGCATTTGTTTCAAATTTTACATCATTCCTCTCAAGAATATTAATGACATCTTTTACATATCTGCCAAGATTTACTCCTTTTCCAACAGGTGCTATACTAAGTTGTGAAATAATCATTATAATTCCTCTACGTTTAGGCAAGGCGCTATTCTTAATTAAATTTTGTGACTTGGAAAAGGAAAGTGCTGGCAATGGGGGAATAGGTTTTCTGAACCTTTGAGGAGGAATTTGTTGGTCCTGATAAAGGTGTTTGGATCTGGTGGAGAAGAGAGATGTTTCTGCATCTACGTTGAATGTTGCTATCAATGCGTTGAAATGTTACTATGGTACGATTTTTAAACGGGGTTTTATTTATGAGGTGGAGAGACCTAAAAAGGATAGAAGACGGCCTGTTGTTTTAAACCATGACGAGATTTCAAGTATTCTCTCCGTTGTTTCAAATCTGAAACATAAATTGATGTTAATGCTTATGTATTCTGCTGGTTTAAGAGTAAGTGAGATTGTAAATTTGAGACATGGGGACATAGATTTTCAGAGAAAACTTATTCATGTTAAAGGTGGAAAGGGGAGAAAAAATCGTTATACGATACTTTCAGATGTTGCAGTATATGCCCTGCATGAGTATTTAAAAGAGTATGGCCAGTCGAAGTATTTGTTTCCACCTTAGAATCGTGAGAAACACTTGACAACTCGATCTGTTGAGAAAATATTTTCGAGTGCCCGTAAAAAGGCAGGTGTTAAGCAGAATGCTACAGCTCATTCATTGAGACATAGTTTCGCTACTCATCTGTTGCAGAGTGGAGTGGATCTGCAACACATTCAAGAATTATTGGGACATAAAAGTTCTAAAACAACAGAGGTATATACATATGTTAGTAATAAGGAACTAAGCAAGATAAAGAATCCTTTGGATAGTTTACAGATAAAGGAGTGATGAATGTAGAATGATAAGTAAGTATAGTTCAGATATAATGCTAAATTGGAATGATATGCGAACAAAGTTCGGATATAACGTGTTATGCGAAATTAAACATAGGAGGTTATTTATATGAAAATAGGAATAATAATTTGTGAAAGGTATAAAACTTGTGCAGGCGGAAAATGTTTTAGAGCCATTCAAAATAGAGAAGGTGCTTTTGAAATTTACAGTAAAAAAGAACCTTTGGAAATAGTTGGATACACAAGTTGTGGTGGTTGTCCAGGTGGAAATATTGAATATGGTCCCGAAGAAATGGTTAAAAATGGTGTAGAAGTAATTCATCTTGCCACAGGATTTGTTGTTGGTTATCCACCTTGTCCTTACATTTCTTATTTTAAAAAATTTATGGAAGAAAAATATAAAATAAAAGTAGTGGTTGGCACCCATCCTATTCCTCAAAAATATTTTATTACCCACACCAAACTGGAAACATGGCAAACTAACGAATGGCAGGAATTTATTAAACCAACATTAGGCAACGAAGAGTTAAGAAAAAAATACGATTAAATATTAAGGAGATTAACAAATATCTTGATGTTTTAGATGCAGAAGGGAAAATTGAAATAGCTGAACAAGAAAGAAGTCTTTTTTATCAAGTAAAATAAAAAAATAACTTTGCATAAAAAAGCGTATAAGTCATTGGGCAGTAAGTGGTTAATTAAGCGCGAGTGCATTTAATAAACATATCAGAGGTTTGTTACATGGGTGCTTCGAAATACCCAACGCCTCATACACAAACCGTTAGGCAAAATTTAATTTGAGAGGGTATTCAAATGAAAAAAAGAAATCTTAAATATCAAATGAACTGGCAAGATGTATGGGAGAAAATGAGGGGCGAAAGAATTAGAAAGCTTAGGGTAACGTATGACAAGGATTTTCAAATGAAATCCGCTGAAGATTTTTCAAATCGTTATAAGGGAGGAGATGAGTACGAATCAGGAAGAAACGTGGTGAAGATATTAGGAAACATCTTAAATAAAGACTTCGAAGTTCTTGAAATTGGCCCTGGCCCAGGGACTTTAACAATTCCTCTTTCTGAAAAAGTCAGAAAAGTCACTTGTGTAGAGGCTTCAAAAACAAATATAGATATTTTAAAGAAAAATTTTAAAGAAAATAGGATTAAAAATGTCGAATTAATAAATGACTATTGGGAAAAGGCTGAAATTGAAAACAGCTTTGATCTAGTTGTTTGCTCACATTTTCTTTGGCAGGTGGAAGACATTGAAAAGCATTTGGAGCAGATGGAACAGTTTTCGAACAGATATTGTGCCATAGTTCAGCCATCTGGAAGAGATGAATTGGTAAAGAAGGCTTTTGAGGAGATTTGCAAGGAAAAATACGCCGGACAGTTCGAAGCGGATGCAGATTATTTCGCTTATACAATCTTAAGGGAATGGTCAAGACTTTTAGACGTTCGCCACTTCAAATATTCCTTTGAACTTAATCTGGAAGAAGGGATTAGGTATATAGCGAGCTACTTGGGAAAATTCATAGAGGTTGATGAACAAGTTGCAGATGAAATAAAGGATTTTTTGATAGCAAAGGTGGGCGAACATTGGGTAGTAAAAGATAAAGCAATTGTTATGTGGTGGGAACCAGAAAAATGAGAGAAATTAAACTTCGCTTGATACTCGTTATAGGAAATCACGTATACAAAAGATGAAATTATGAATGAGATAAAGTACAAGCCAATCGGAATCATTCATTCTCCGTTCAAAGAATCCAAAGGGACACCTATACAACCTCCCGGTGCTAAGAATATCGATGGAACAGTTGAGATATTCCCAGAATATATGGAAGGTTTAAAAGATGTTGAAGGCTTTTCTCACATAATTTTGATATACCACTTTCATTTGTCCGAGGTCATGACCCTAAGGGCAAAGCCGTATATGGATAACAAAGCACATGGCGTCTTTGCAATGCGAGGTCCAAGCAGACCGAACCCAATCTGCATCTCGATAGTGCATCTCGTCAGGCTTGAAGAAAACATACTCCATATTCAAGATGTAGACATTGTTGATGGAACTCCTCTTTTGGATATCAAGCCTTATGTTCCAGAATTTGACATACGAAAAGTAGAGAGAATAGGATGGCTTGGGAAAAATGTGCATAAACTTTCAACATCAAAAGATGATGGGAGATTCACAAAATGATTTGTGCAACTTCCGATAACAGAGCATATCTGGCTTCGGTGCTTTGCAGCTTCACCCAAATTCCTCTTTGGGAAACTTCAGATACGCTCGGAACGTTATACGCAAATCTATCAAAGTTGATGTTTAAGAGCTAATAAGTATATTTAACCTTAAAGGTTCAAAAAATAAGTATTTTCGTTTTCTACCTTCTCCATTTTAAGAAAATTTTTATAATCATTGATATTGAAGAAATTGAGAAGGAGACCATAATGAAAATATTTGTTACACGTAAAATCCCAGAGCCAGGTCTTGATTTACTAAAAAAAGAACACGAATTGGAAATCAATACTTATAATCGTGTGTTGACGAAAGAGGAAATTGTTGAAGGTGTACGAGGAAAAGACGGTTTGCTTTGTCTGCTTACCGATCAGATTGATAGAGATATTATATCCTCCGAATCAAAATTGAAGATGATAGCAAACTATGCTGTTGGATACAACAACGTTGATGTTGAGGCGGCTACAAAAAGAGGCATACCTGTAAGCAACACGCCTGGAGTTTTGACAGACACCACTGCAGAAATGGCTTGGGCGCTATTGTTCTCAACTGCTCGTCGCATTGCAGAAGGTGACAAGTTCACTAGAACTGGCAGATTCAAAGGCTGGGATCCCATGCTTATGTTAGGACAGGATGTTTCAAACAAAACATTAGGCATAATCGGCGCCGGAAGAATAGGGACTGCCCTTGGTCTAAAAAGCAAAGGATTCAATATGGACGTGCTATATGTAAATAAAAGAGAAAATGAGGCATTAGAACGTGAAGTGAATGCTAAGAAAGTAGAGATGTTTGAAGTACTTAAGAAATCTGACTTTATTTCACTACATGTTCCATTGAATGAGTCAACACGTTATATGATCAGTGAAAAAGAACTCAAAATGATGAAGGAAAATGCAGTTCTTATAAATACATCGCGAGGACCGATTATTGATGAACAAGCACTTATTAAAGCATTAAAAGAAAAATGGATTTTTGGCGCAGGACTTGATGTGTATGAACATGAACCAGAGGTTAGTGCAGAGCTTAAAAATTTAGATAATGTAGTCCTTCAGCCGCATTCTGCTTCTGCAACTATTGAAACCCGTACAAAAATGGCGCTTATGGCCGCGGAGAACATGATGGTAGGTTTAAAAGGTAAAATCCCACCTAACTGCGTAAACATGGAAGTTTTTGAAAGAAAATAGGTGCTTATATAGTAAACGTCCAGATTTCCGGCTCGTTTGGCAAATCTTCCTTTTCTATATCTATTTCATTTCCGACTTTGAGAGTTTTATACATGTTTTTTTCTAAGAACGGCTCAACTCCATCAATGGGTAAAGACAAGCCTCCTATCTTATAATGCATAGGAATGGCTATCCTTGGTTTTATAGAGTTTATAACGTTCCAAGCTCGCTTTGCATCTATGGTAAATATTCCACCTACTGGGATAAACAGTATATCTACATCGCCAATTTTTTGGATAGCATCTTCGTCAAGTTCATGCCCTAAATCGCCCATGTGGCAAAAGGTGACATCGTCCATGGTAAACTTGAATATAATGTTTTCTCCTCGCTTTTCACCATGATGCTCATCATGAAATGACTTGATGCCGGTTATTTCAACATTTGAAATGTTTCTCTTCCTTTCATCTGTTATAACTCTGGATCCTTCCTTTTCTACCGATTTTGCACTATTGTGGTCATAATGGTCGTGAGAGATCAGAATGATATCCCCCTCTGCACTCGGTGCAGGTATTCCAATAGATTTCCCATCATGTGGATCAGTAACCAAAGTTACATCGTCTGTTATTTCAAAGCATGAATGCCCATGCCATCTTATTTGAAGCAAATTTGCCTCCTCCTGAAAACATGAGAACATTACATAGTAGTTATAAATAAATTATGGGCGCAACCTTCCAAGTTTGATATAATCTATTTTGTTGCCGCTTACTCTTGCAAAAAAAATTTCTTTGTTAACTGAATGTGCAAGCCGCACTGCCCTACTGATTTCTGCCCATGTGCTTTTAAATTTTTTATCAACTACATGGATAAGATATTCGGCATGTGTTTCACCTGGTTTTTTTGTATACGCACGGAAATGAGCACCGAATTTAAATCCAGTTTTTACAATGAGCCCACGTTTTTTTAAATCGGTAAAAACAGTAAATCTCAGGTTGATATCTGGTTGTGTTTTTTGTATTAAATCCTTGAATTGCCTTGGGGAAAAATTCTTTCCCTTGGCAACATCTTGAATGTCGACAACTTTTTTTTCCAGTAGATATAGTGATTCTACCATGGACAGTTGTAAACCGTTTCCAAAAGGTTTACCATAAAACTCCTTTTCCAATAGTTTTTCGGCCATTTTTTTATCAAAGATCACTGTCCTATTTTCGAGTAGAATTCCGGTAGTTTTTGAAAACTTATGTTCAGATATTTTCCCTTTTACATCAGGCATTGACACGTCATAATATGTAATATCGCCCTCTTCGTCAACTATTGCAAACCACAAGTCTCCATTGAGGTTGCTTGCGGTTCTGATTGATTGTTTAATTTTGTTGATGTCCATAATATCTCTTTCGGAAAATGCAGATATAAAGCATACTTTTTTACTTTCCTTTGAATTATTCTCATCTTTAAGAATATAAAAATCATACTCTTTGTTTTCTTTATTGAGTTTTACTGCATGCCCTCTCTTTCTGAGATTCCGGAATATCAGATATTTTATTTCAAAGTGAGGAATTTGTCCGGCAGAAATTTTTACAAGATCTTGAAGATATATCTCATCTCCATCCTGAAATAATCTAAGTTTTTCTTCACCCAATAGAAAAATACCTTCGATTAAGTCAAGAACTAGCTTGTTGTCAGTAATGGTTTTACCAAAACGACTCTTGTTGTAAAGCCGTCCCACGTCTTTTGGTTTTTTTACAATTATCTTATTATCTACAAGCTCTCCAGATGTTTTCTGCATTGTGAAACTATGTAAGTGCAAGGGTTATTTGATTTTTTTGTAGTAATCCTCTATGCTTCTAGGCATCTGCCCTTCGGAAAACTGCTGATTTTTTTGCTTATAGTAATCAAGTGTACTTCTTGGTGCCCATGTTTTATAGATTTTTTCCTTCTCCTTTTTTGATTGAATACTTCCTATGAGTATCCCTGCTCCGATACCACCTATGCCACCTATGATGGCAAACAAGATGAAAAATTCCTTATATTTCATGATGCCATGGCCCCACACGGAGAAATTACTTTCAGGAATACCTACATATCGAGATGATTGTGTGCCACAATTGCCGGTAAATGTTAAAACTCCAGGAATCAAATCACTGTACTTATAATAAAACAACGCTGTTTCAACATTGGTATCAACTAGGCTTTGCGCATATTCATAGTAGCTGACCGCTAGAAGTGGTTCAATGCCACGGAGGCGACTTTCGCTGATACTATTACTTGCACTTTCATTTGCCCGTTCAAGCCTGCTTTGTATTTTTTCTGTTGTAGTGGCATCAACAAGTTCCAAAGCAAGATTTCCCTTTGATAATGCCTCTAATGCCTCAAATAATGCTGCTGCCGGATAGCCATTGTTTTTATCTTCTTTTGCCGTTTCAAGCATGTTTTCTGCTTCTGAGATAAGACCTGATGATGTTCCTATTTCTTGAAGGATAACATTTGAATAAACAATTGATTGTTGTGCATCATCGATGTAATCGCTGGCAAGATTCTCAAGCTGTTCATTACTGACGTTTCCAGTATCATTAAAATATGCGGTGAGACCAAGCCACCAGCCAATGCTTTCACTTCGCT
>CAYLOF010000083.1:4605-6981 GCA_964385215.1 uncultured Thermoplasmatales archaeon | reverse complement strand
GCTTCATTGTAATCCATTTGCCAGATTTATCAATGATATCGCCGTTTTCTCCACCCAGCATATCAACTATCTTAGTGTTTATATCTTTACCTACCTCACGGGTTATTACATTTCTTTCTTCTTCATCTAATGGCTTTTTAGTAAAGAAAAAGCGATTCCCTCCACAATCTGGGCATCCCTTTAAGAGCTGAGACGAGCCTTCCTCAAATATCTTGCCACATTTGAGACATTGATGAGGCATTTTTATTTAGCTCCCTTTTCCAGGAATTATTCTTGTCTGAATCATATTACTGTCCTTACGCACTGTTTTTAATAGATCAGCAGGGCCTATTACGGTCATACGAGGCTTTTTTATTACACCTAAGATTTTCTGAATGATTGATGGTTTATCTTCACTATACCCTTCCATCTCAATTCCAATAAAGGTATCCTGTTTAATTTCTTTCATAGTATGCGCTATAAGCTCCGTTTGTTCCATTGGAGTAAGACCATGCTCCAACACCAACACTTTCCCCTTTTGAACCTCCTTTAGAATGAACTCCAATTTTTCGGCAGAGGAAAATTCATCTAACTTCTGACGAGATACAAGATTGACCGAGATTCCATCTTCCTTTTTTGTCAATTTACTTACCTCCTTTTTTTTCTTCTTTTCTTCCCGAAATGATCTACCATTTTCGTATAGAGGTTTTCTGAGTTATATCCAGTCAGTGCGCTTATTGGTATAACCGGATGTTGAGGGAAGGCAGATTTTAAAGTAGCAGGACTTGAATCTTCCATATCTATCTTATTTGCAGCTATCAAAACAGGGAGCTTTCGTGCCTCAAGGTTCCCAAGAATAGTTACATTTACCTGTGTGAATGGATCCTGTGTGGCATCCATAACCAACAATACTCCATCAACATCTTCAAGCCACCTAATTGACTCTATAACTCCTTCAGTGGCTTCTTTAGCCCTCCGTTTAGATTCATCTTTACTTAAACCAAATGTATTCATAAACTCCTTATAATCAACTTTAGTAGCGATACCAGGAGTGTCCACAATATCCATATATAAGGATGAATTCCCATTTTCCACTTTTACATCTTTTTTCCATTTTGCTATCCGCGTCTCGTGAGGAATCTCAGATACACTGCCCATGATGTCACCAGTCCAATCACGGAGAATACGATTAGCTAGAGTAGTTTTCCCAACATTTGGAGGACCATAAATACCTATCTTAGCGTGCTTTTTACCAAAAATTCTATGAAGTATAAATGCAAAGCTAGTTTTTCTAAATAATCCCATCCAACCATTCCTCCTAGAAACTAGGTTACTATCTAGAAAAAGGTATGTTGACGGTGGTTTATTAGTTTAGCGGTGAATATGATAATACCTTGCTTTACCAAAAATTACCTAAGATATGGCATGGTTGACAAAAAGTCAATAAGGGAAAAAATATTAGTTGATTTTATGGCAATCCTTAAATATCAACAAATTCATTCCCAAAATATTGAAGTTGATTGGGAGGTATGAGGATAATGAGTGAGGAAAATATGCCAACAGGAAATGCAGAACATTTAGTTTCTCTTGGAGAGAAGTTACGTCAGGCAGCAGATGAGATTGATAATGTTAAAAATTCGTTTGCCAAAAATACAGAGGATTTGTCAAGAATAAAGAGCATGCTGGATGTAGGAAGCTTAGAAGATATTAATAACCTCATCGAAAGATTCGAGGGGGAGATTACAGAAGCAGAAAGAAGAAAGGAAGAAGCTTTTCAGGGAGCAAAAAAGTACAGTACGGAACTGGAAAAAGAAAAGGAGCGGCTCATCAAACTGTGGGATGCATATAAAAATCAGGAGGAGGAACTTTCTAAAGCTGAAAGGGAGATTAAGGAGTTTGAGGAGCAGACAAATAACGCCGAAGCCTCCAAAAAACAGTTGGAAGATGACTTTAACACTAGGATAGATACGCTTACTCAAAAGCTAAAAGAAAGTGAAGAAAAAATCAATCAATTCGATGAATACAAAAAAAGAGTTGCCGAATTTACCAGCATCCGTAATCAACTGGACAGAGAAAACCGCACTTTGAAAGATGATGTCAACAACAAGGAAAACACAGTAAATTCACTGCAGGAGCAAGTTAGCAAATTGAAAGATAGTGAAAACTACAAAGACAAATTCAATGATATATCTAGTCAGTATGAAAAGGAAAAAGAGCGGCTTACAAAGTTATACAAATTATACGAGGAAACGGAAGGGGAATATAGCAGACTGAAGGAAGAAACAAAAGGCTGGCAGAATTGGTTTGATTCCAACAAAGAGATATTTGACAAACTATTCTCTACATCTCCACCAACATCCTCTTCAGCAGAAAACATACCTAAAAATACCGCTGAGG
>CAYLOF010000083.1:0-4505 GCA_964385215.1 uncultured Thermoplasmatales archaeon | reverse complement strand
ACATCTCCACCAACATCCTCTTCAGCAGAAAACATACCTAAAAATACCGCTGAGGGGATTGCAAAAGAGGATGAAAACGGAAAAACAAAAAGCAAAAAGAGAAAACTGAGATTTATAAAGTAATCAATCTCTATTCTTTTTTTTATTCAAATTTTATGGTGTTAATACTGTTCTCCATTTCACTTACATAGATGATGTCTTCCACATGATTTTTAATATCCTTGATATGAGTAAAGTAGAATCTGCCTAAATTTCGAAGATAGGACATCCAACTATTCCATGACGCTTTGCTGGCATATTGAATTCTGTGATTAATAGTTCATCCAGTGGTATGAAAGTCAAACTAAAATCAAGGGAATCAATTGATACCCAACCAATTATATAAAAAAGCTCAGATGTTCCAGATCCCAAATTTGGATATATTTTTTTGTTTTTCTGGACTATGTTTTTATAAGGAAACCTGATACATGATATGATAGCTTAAATGGGGGAAAATAGTCTGAAATTTCTGCATTTCTCCGATGTCCATCTCGGCCATCGTCAGTATAATATGGCATTGCGACGTCAAGATATGTACTATTCATTCCTTTCAACAATTGAAGAAGGTATTGCTGCAGATGTTGATTTTGTTGTGCTTTGCGGCGATCTATTTCATCATAAAAATGTGACAGCGCAAACATTAAGCAATGCTGAACTAGGACTGAATCGGTTTGTTTCCCAGGACATCCCTATTGTCCTTATCCAAGGGAATCATGATGCAAAATTATACAAGGAGGATATGACTTGGTTGGAATATCTTCACCGGAAGAAAAAGAGTATTCTTTTGCAAGCAGATGTTACCGAAACCGACCTATCATTTCGCAAATATGATGCAAATGATCCGGGCTCGCATGCTGGTTTTGTTGATATTGGTGAAGGTCGGATTTTTGGTTTACAGTATTCTGGCCAACGGACCATTGAACGGTTACAACAGCTTGCATCAGCAATTCAAACAGTGAATGATATATATGGGAAACCAGCTTGGACGATTCTTCTAGGTCATTTTGGCGTTGAAGGGCATATCCCCGGACTTACTGGTGGTGTACCAGGATTAACACTTGAGCCGTTATCAGATGTGATTGATTATATTGCATTAGGACATCTTCATAAGCAATACAGTGAAAACAACTGGATTTTTAACCCGGGTTCTTTAGAAGCCCATAATACCCGTGAGGCGACATGGGATCTGGGATATTACATCACCGAAATTTCAAAGGAAAAAACGGTTAACGCAACGCATGTATTTTCGAAACGTCGGCCGTTTTATAAAATCATATTTTCTGTTGATCGATTTCATTCAAAAGAGGAATTAATCAATGGGTTTCAACAAAAACTTCGTATCGAACAACAGTTTTTACAAAAAATGCAAGAAAAGCCGTTTTTTCAAAATGAAACCGGCGTTCGAAAGCCCATTATCGATTTACGGTTGAAAGGACGATTGCATTTCAGTCGTTCTCTGCTAAACATTGATGAATTATTAAGTTTAGTTGAAAAAAATACGCAGGCAATAAAAGTACAACCGAGTGATGCTACTGAATCAATTGAAGCAGGAGAAATCATTAATGAAATTGAGGGGGGGCGAGATGCAATTTTTGATGAAGATGGCCATGTGAATCGGGAACGATTGGAACACGCAGTATTTAAAATGAAAGCAGGGGAGGATGATCGATTTGCATCGGAAAAAAAGAACATTGCAGAAGTGTTAATCGCATTGAAAACAGAATTATTGGCTAATGAATCTCCAGAAGATATTGCAGAGACTTTGCAAAAAAAACGAAAAACATTATTTCCCACTGATGAGGAATCGGTGGAGGGAGATCAATGAAGATTACTTCCGTTGCGTTAAAAGACGTAAAAAGTTATGATGATACTGCACCAATTATTAGGTTTCAAACTGGGGTTAATGCAATCATTGGTGAAAATGGATCTGGGAAAAGCACGTTGTGTGAAGCAATTGGATTTGCATTGTTTGATTATCTTTACCCATACAGTCAAGCAGATTTTGTTCGTGACGGAAAAAAATCAGGCAAAGTTATGGTAACGTTTCAATCTGACAGTGATGGGAGACACTATCGAGTTGAACGTGGTGTAAATCAATCCCGATTTGATGTGTTTGATGCTGACACAGATACCCGATTGCAACTCAATGGAAAGGAAGAGGTTGTTTTATGGTTAAAGGAGCAATTAGGCGTTCCAGGGATAATGAATCTTCAGACGTTGTGGAAGTCAAGTATTGGAGTGCCTCAGGGAAAATTTACCAATGATTTTTCAGAGACCCCATCCGTACGTGCTGAGTTGTTTAATCCATTGCTTGAAGTTGATGTATACCGTAGACTTTGGCGCGATATGAAGGGAGTTATTGATGTATTACGTCATAAAAAAAGCCAGGTGTCTGAACAGATTGCTCGTTTGGAAAGCACCGTTGAAGACTTACCTGTTTTACAGAAACAAACAAAAGAAATAGCAGATCATATTCAAAAAACAAAGCAAACACTTTCACAGATTACGCAGCGTATTAAGATAAATGAACAGAAAAAAGCACAGCTTGAAACCATTCAAAAACAAATACAAAAACTCACCAATTCTTTGCATTTACATCAAGAAAAACAAAAAGATCTGCTTGCACAGCTTAAACAGGCAAAAAAACAGTTGGCAGAAGCGAAAAAAGCAGAAAAGCTAGTGAAAACGCATGCTGAAGGATATCAACAGTATGTAATGTATTCAAAACAACTTGACGAACTCCATCAAAAAAAGAAAATAAAAGATGCCCTTGAAAAACAATCTATGCATTTAGATAAGCAACAGATGTCTTTGCAGCAGGAACTAAAACAGTATCAAGAAGATGTTACTATCGCCAAAAAAAGTAAAGAGCAGATGAAGACCTTAGAAGCAAAGGTGAAAGAACAGCAGCAACTTGAACAAAAACTTGATGACATCAAACAAAAAGAAAAAGAACTTAACCAAACACAAAAGCAACAAAAACAGGTCAAACAGAAGATTTCGCAATTACGAAAGGAGTTTAGTGCAATAAATCGGCAAATTGATACAATCCGTTCAATGAAAAAAACAGCACAACAGCGTACTCAGCTTCAAACAAAAAAAGATCGTCTTTTGCAGAAACAATCTATTGCAACCCACCAGCAGCAGGAACAACAAAAAGCTATTGATCTTCTTAATAAACATGAAAAATCTGCTTGCCCTACGTGTTCACGTCCATTGAATATAAAGCAAAAAAAGGAGATAATTTTTCAAAAAAAACAAGAGATTACTCAGGCTCAACAAACACAACAGCAAGTAAAAAACGATCTGAAACACATCACAAAACAATTACAAGAGGCGGTAAAAGCTGAGCAGGAGCTACAACGACTTGATGATTTACAAACGATGTGCACCTCATTTCAAAAGGATGCTGAAGAACAGAAAAATCATAAGGAAAAACTTGATGCTCATGCAGCATCTTTAGAAGAAAAGATAGGAAAAAAACAAGAACTTATCACGAAGTTAGATGAGTTAAAGGATCCAAAAACAAAGTTTCAGCAAGCAAACACCCGGTATGATGACCATTGTGGAAAAGAAGCAGAGCTTAAAACAGTTGAACAAAAACTTACACAGTTGAAAGAAAGGCAGAATCAGCTTTCCTCCAAGCTAGGCACGTATGATTCAGTTCAAGAAAAGATTGATTCTATCAAAATACAGCAAAAACGATTACAGCAGCCCTATGAAACCTATCTTCAATACAAAGATGCGGCAGGAAAACAAGCTCAACAGGAGAAAATGGTACATCGTTTTCAGTCATCTGCTGAAACAATTGAAAAACAAATAAATAACGAGACAACACAGTTAAAAGACAAAAAGAAACAATTTGATAAAAACACGTTTGAAACGATTAAAAAAACGCTTGATGAACAAAAACAAAAACAGGTACAGAAGCAGACGCAAATTAATGAATGGTTGAAACAAAAAACTGAATTGGATTATCGCATCCATGACAAAAAGAAGGCAAAAAAACAGCTAATGCAAAACCAAAAAGACTATCGTTTTCTTGGTAAGGACATTGAATTTGCTCAGTTTCTCCGTGAAACATTTCAGCAGACACGACCGTTGATAACTGAAATTCTCGTTGAGGAAATCTCCAGAGAAGCTGATCGAATTTATCGACAGCTTCGCGGTGTTCCTTCCGAAGAGTTAGCTTGGACAAGGGATTACGAGGTTGTTATCCATGATGGGAAAAATGAACGAGCGTTTCATAAGTTAAGTGGCGGGGAGCAAATGTGCGCAGCGTTAGCGGTTCGATTGGCAATTTTAAAATTGTTAAGCAAAATGGATGTCGTGTTTCTTGATGAGCCAACGATGAATCTTGATGAGAACAAAAAAGATAATTTAGTTAGCCAGTTGCAAGAGCTTTCTGGATTTTCTCAAATTTTTGTGATCAGTCATGATGAAACATTTGAAAGTATGACAGAACA
>CAYLOF010000082.1:1802-6992 GCA_964385215.1 uncultured Thermoplasmatales archaeon | reverse complement strand
TAGGCTCTCAGGATTTCGATTGCCTTCTTATTGGTTCGCCTGTGCTTGTAAGAAACCTAACATCATCTTCAAGAAGAAAGCTACCAGGTAAAAAAGCATATACAAAAGTATACCCTAAGCAGATACGACTAGAACCCAATCTGAAATCACTAGGCATTTCTCATAAACAATTGGTTGATATGGCCATACTTATAGGAACGGATTTCAATGACGGTATCAAAGGAATAGGTCCTAAAAGAAGTTTGAAGTTAATTAAAAAAGCAGGCAATATTAAAAATGTTGTAGCAACCATTGGCGGTGAAAATGCACCAACTTTTGATGAGATAAAAGAAGTACGAAAAATATTTCTGGATCCAAAAGTCACTGACGATTATTCACTTAGTTGGTCTGTACCTGATAACGAAAAGCTCATTGGGATGTTATGTGATGATTATAAGTTTACCCGTGAGCGGGTTGAGCCCATTCTTGAAAAGTTTTCAAATATTGAATATATGATGAAACAAAAAACATTATTCTGATTTCGTTTAAGGTAACATATATTTGCTATCTATCTTTTAACAACTTTAAATTTGTCAATTCCATCAAGAAGCGCTAGTTTTTCTCTGTTGTCCCAGTCAATCCATATGAGCTCCTGGTCTTCCTCTATTTTAAAAACCGTCCCCCTATCTCCCTTTCGTAAACTTGTCATTGTATCTTTCATTTCTAGCAGCTCTATTCTATCTCCTATTTTTACCTTCTTTTTATTACTAATTTTTCCAACTCCATTATATATGCGGATACCGGGATTTGAACCCGGGCACTTAGCTTGGGAAGCTAAGATCATGCCGCTAGATCATATCCGCAGTTATATGGGATAAAATACATTTTTTGTTTTAGTAATTTGCTGTAAAATAAATTACATTTTGCACTTAAATATCTCTTTTTTTAAAGAATAGGTATGCTAAAATTAGAGGTATTATTATCCAAATGAATTGAGCAAAAAGCAATGTATTCAGGCTCATATACTCGGGAGCTTCTATTGTAAAACCAAATGCTTGTGAGAGACCAAAACCTTTCATAACTGACATTTGGTACATATCTCCTGGGCTAAAGAAAACAGAGGCAAATAACCAATCAGGATAACTAAATCCAGGTGTCATAAATTGTTCAAAACTTATACCACTGGCAAGTAATATTCCTAGTACTATCATGCCATAGATCATGGCCCAGAAAAATATCATGATTCCACCGGCGATAGAAGTTACACGTTTTTTACAAATGGATGAAATACAAATTGACAGACTTAAATATACAAATCCAAGAATTACTGTAAGGACAATGAACAACAAAAATGCTATACCTTCGGCAGCACCAACAGTAGCTGCAATAATAATCCCCCCTGCTCCAAATCCTAGTACTGTAGAGAAAATCAAAACAGATCCCAATCCTAATAATTTTCCTATTAATACTTCAATTCTCTTTATTGGATAACTTAGTACAATTGAGAGAGAACCACTTTCAGCTTCACCAGATATTGTTGCGTACCCAAGCATTATAGCTATAATTGGAATGAGTAATGAAGAGATACTTAGAAGTGTAACAACGGTGTCTTCCATCCCTCCAAAAGCTTCTTCACCCCCTGTTTTGCCTCCTGCTAGATATGATGATAAAATTGTAAGAAGTAAAAAAATAATCATCATGACAATAATCCATTTATTTCTTAGATTGTCCATAAACTCTTTTTTTGCTACTGAATAAATTGATTTGGGGTTAATTAAGGTCATTATTCTCTCTCCCCGTCTTTAAAAATTAACTTCATAAATGCCTCTTCAAGAGAAGGTTCGATTGTTTTAATGTCCTTAACATCAAATCCCTTGTCCTTTATTTCAGAAATGATATCAATTCGGACAGACGAATCACAGGTTATGATGAGTGTATCATCCTTTACGTCTATTGAAATAATTCCATCAATTTCTCTTATGCTTTCAGGTATTTTTCCGTTTAATTCAGATATTATAATCTCAAGACGTGGTTTGATTTTTAAGTATTTATTAAGATTATCAACTGTATCTTTTGCAATTACCTTACCTTTATCAATGATAACTACTCTATCACATAGATTTTGTACTTCAGATAATATATGTGATGAAAACATAATTGTTGCACCTTGTTGATTTAACTTACTGATCATCTCTCTAACAATTTTAACCCATCTAGGGTCTAAACCAGCCATCGGCTCGTCAAAGATATAAACTGGTATTTCTCCTATCATTGTTTGAGCTATTCCCAATAATTGAAGCATACCTTTTGAAAACCCCCCTACTTTTCTATCTATGACATCACTTAGTCCTACCTCTTCTAATAATCCTTTAGCAATTGATTTGCCTACTCCCTGTAATTCACAAAAGAAATGTAGGGTTTGTAATGGTGTAAGGTTATCATAGAATGCAATACGTTCTGGAAGATATCCAATACTTCTTTTTGCCTTTATTTCGTTCTCCTTTATATCATAACCATTAATTTTTATATTGCCAGAATCTACGTGAAGCAACCCAAGTATTGATTTTATCGTTGTTGTTTTTCCAGCTCCATTGGGTCCTAAGAATCCAAATATTTCTCCTTTTTTCACTGAAAATGATATATTATCAACAGCTTTGAAACCATTAAACGTTTTTGTAAGACCTGTGACTTGTAATGAATAGAAAGTGTCTACTGTTTCTGATGACGTCTTTTCTCCTGGAAATGTAAATTTGCCATTTGTATTGCATTTAGGGCAAGTAACATAGATTTCTTCTCCTGGATTCCCCTGAATTGTAAGTTTGTTTTTACAATTAGGACACATAATTGTTTTTTCAACCATTTCATCCAACCCTCGCTATCAGATTATCCAGATGTTCCAATAACTATTTAATAATGTTGAAAAACCGGCTTTCATCGAATAAAGTCGAGTAGTTTGTGTAATTTATCTTAGATTTCAATTTCCAAAATTTTTTACCAATCTTTTATATATGACATCAGCTATTTATCTTTATAAGGAGATATCATGAAAAAAATATTAACAATTGTAATAGCATGTTTTTTAGTTCTTGGAGGACTTGGGGTAGCAGCCATTCATAATGAAACCCACAGTCAAACAGAGCAGGTAACGATTGAGGATACATGGATAAAATCAGAACCTTTAACGATTATTCAAGAAGAATCATACGTAAAAGTAACATATGAAAAAGAATCTTCATTATTGATGATACCTGGAAAACCACTTCTTCCTCGTATTGTAAAATCGTTTGAACTTCCATTTGGGGCAACAAACATAGATGTGCAAGTAGCTCTATCGGCCACATATGAACAAACCATTGATAAACAAATTCAACCATCGCCTTCACCAATGCCATTATCTCCAATTGAAAATTACAAGGTTCCTTCGAAGAAAGATACACAACTATACCAAAGCTCAGACCCGTATCCGTTTGAATGGTATCAGTTTGATGTTGGAGTTGGCGTCAATGGCCACTTTGAGCACGTCACGTTTGTAAATGTACACCTTTACCCTATACGATACATTCCTGCTGAAAATACACTTATCATTGCTGAACAGGCAGATATTGCTATCTCATATACTCAACCTGAGACAAATCCTTTCCTGCAAACAACAGATTATGATCTTGCAATCATTGCACCATCTATCTTTTCAGATGCATTGCAGCCACTCATTGATCATAAAAACAGTTATGGTGTTGAAACAATTTTAAAAACAACAGAAGAAATATATAACGAATATAATGGCGTTGACGAAGCCGAACAAATCAAGCTTTTCATCAAGGATGCTTTAGAACAATACAACATTAAATATGTCATGCTTGTCGGCGGCTTAAAATCAACGATTTATGCAAAACCCCGAGATAATGCAAACATTGGCTCAACTGGTTGGCATGTGCCTGTTCGTTACTCAAATGTTAAAGCAAGTGGTGATCCTGGTTTCCCAACTGATTTGTATTATGCAGATGTCTATAAAGAAGGAGGCGAATTTGAAACTTGGGACTCTGATGGAGATGGAATATTAGCGGAATGGTATATAGATGAAGAAACTGGAGTGGCTTCTGTATTACCTGAAGATGTGATTGATTACGCTCCCGATGTTGCTGTTGGTCGATTGGCTAGTTCCGATGCCAGAGAGGTCAGTGAGGTTGTCAACAAGATCATTACGTATGAAACAACATCCTATGGATCAGAGTGGTTTAAGAAAATGATTGTTTATTCTGGTGATGGATTCCTTGATCAGTTTGATTTAAATATCCAATGGGATACAAAAGAACTTGCAGATGGGGCTTACACCATTAATGCCCAAAGTTTTAATCCTGATGACGATCAAGGACCAGTTGACGCTATTCACATCACCTTAGATGGCACTGTTGCATCAGAGGTAACGTTTAACCATGATGATCATCTCAATCCAATACTACAAAATGGATATCCTGCACCACCAATCGCAGAAATCGTCTCTGTCTCAGAAGGAAACATCCTTGGAAATACAGATATTGAATATGAACCACATGGCGGAGAAGCATATTGTAACGATCTTTTCTGGTGGGCAAATATTTCATATGTTGATGGAGTCCTTACCATTCGTGGTAAATCCTATGATCCAAAACCATATGGAAATTTATCAAGCATTCATGTCTGGGTTGAGAACGATCAAGGAGACGTTGTTTTTTCAGACTGGAGAAATGATACACCCACCTACTATGAAGGGGAATGGGTAACCGGTGAAAAAGCAGTAAATGGTCGAGGTGGGGCATTATACTATATGCCTGAAGAATTTGACAAAGAAATTATCTGGTGCTCTAATGGAAAATTCAATGGTCCCGATGATGTGATAGATTCATTTAGCGAAGGATGTGGATTTGCCTTTTTCTCAGGACACGGTAGTCCTGGTTATTGGGGAGATCAATATCCTGGCATTCCTGGGAACCGTCAATATGCATCAGTGGATGGTCTTGTAGTCTCAAATCTTCGATCGTATCCCCCATTTATTACTAGACCTATATGGCCAATGAATGAGTTATCAAACACAGGTAAACTACCTGTTACCGTTGTTGGTGGCTGTCATAATAGTCTCTTTAATGTGTCTCTTATTCCATCAGTTATCCAATATTATATGATGATGCTTCTTGGAAGAAACAATTGGATGTGGACATATTTTACTGCAGTTCC